>WTJQ01000342.1 GCA_011524785.1 Planctomycetota bacterium
GATGGGGGGGGCGTGGGGATCGGGAGGGTCGGACCGGAGCCCAGCTGGATGGTGCCCGCAGCCGCGGCGACGGTGAGGGCGTGGTCCCCGATGATGGTCGCGTCGCCGGTCGCCATGACGCCCTCCTGGGGGAGGCCCGTGACCGCGACCGTGCGGACGTGGAGCGTCTCGTAGCCGCTCCCCATGTCGGCGCTGGTCCCGGACTTGGCGCCGGTCAGCCCGGCGTACTCGGTGCCGGTGGGATCCGAGGACGCGAAGATCTCCGAGCCCGGGAGGCTCGTGTCGATCTCGACGTCCCGGCCGACCAGGGCGGTCGAGCGTCCCTCGTCCCCGTGGTAGACGACGCGCTTCCCGTCAGGCGTGTCGACGATGTCGAAGGGCTTGGTCGTGGTGGAGGTTCCGCTGAAGAGGTAGCGCTCCCCGAAGGAGGAGTTGCCGATCTCCATCAGGTTGACGGCCATCTGCTCCAGCTGGCTCGCGTAGCCCAGCCGGTCGGCGGAGCTCAGCGTGCCGTTCATGGAGGCGGTGGCGATCGAGCGCGCCTCGGTCAGGATCCCGGACGCGTCCTGGAGCCGCGAGCTGGCAGCCGAGAGGCGCGTGCTGGCGCCGCTGACCGACTCGAGCCAGGAGTCGACCTGGGCGATCTGGCGCAGGAAGCTCTGGCTGATGGAGGTCCCGGCCGCGTCGTCGGACGGGCGCAGGATCCGCTTGCCGGTCGCGACCTGCTCCTGGGCACGCACGAGGCGGGCCATGTTCAGGCGCAGGCCCGACTGGACCAGGGAGAAGGTGGAGGCTTGGGTCGGACGCAAGGTCATGGCGATTCCTCAGATCAGGCGGAGCACGGTGTCCTGGAGCTCCTGGACCACCTGGATGAAGCGAGCGGAGGCGGCGAAGGCCTGCTCGAAGCGGATCATCTCGACGAGCTCCTCGTCGACGTTCACGCCCGCCACCTCGGCGCGGCGTGCCTTGAGCGAGTCCACCAGGGACCCCTCGGTGGCCGCGGCACTCTCGGTTGCGACGACCTCGAAGCCGATGTCGCCGACCAGGTTGCTGTAGCTCTCGCCGAAGCTCGAGCCCAGGCCCTCGACCGCCTCGCCCTGGAGGGTGAGCAGCTCGAGGAGGGCCCCGTTGTCGCCCTCGGCCCCGTTGCCGGACGCCGCCAGCAGGGACGGGTCCTCGACGAGCGCGCTGACCACCTCGATGGCGTCGGCGTCGGTGCCCTGGAAGAAGCTGTTGAGCCCCAGGCCCACCAGCAGATCGGCGGTGTCGGAGTCGGCGATGGCGTGCGCGACGAAGCCCTGGTTGCTGCTGGCCGCCACGGTGCCCACCCCGAAGGAGATGGAGAGGCCGTCCCCGAGGTCGAGGTTGCTGCCGGGCTGGTAGCCCTCGCCCACGTCGAGCAGGCCCACGACCTGCCCCTGGCCGTTGCGGACCTCGACCTGCAGGCCGGGGGTGGTCCCGATGATCCCGTCGCCCAGGGGCGTGAAGGTCAGCTCCTGGTTCTCGGTGCCGGTGTAGGAGCCATGCAGCTCGACCGCGAGCGCGAGGTCCTGCCCCACGTGCACGCCCACGGGGAGGTCGAGGGCAGTCGCGAGGGAGCCGCCCAGGACCTCGAAGCTCTCGCCAGCGCCCTGGCCCGTGCTCTGCAGATAGAGGAAGCCATCCTCGGCCACGGCGCGGATGCCGCCCGCGCTGGCCGCCGGATCGGCGTTGATCACCGCGGCGATCTCAGCCGCGGTCGCCTCGTTGATGTCCGCGAAGTCGGCGGCGTCGAACGTGACCTGGAAGGGCCCGGCCGAGCCGGAGAGGTCGAGCGTCGAGCCGCTCGTCAGGGTGAAGGGGCCCGCGGATCCACTCCCGGCCGTGGCGCGCTGGCCGCCGAAGGAGCCCACTCCGTCGGGGTTGGCGTCGAGCCGCGCCGTGAAGTCGAAGCGCTTGTCCCCGTCCGCGAGGATCTGGACGCGGTTGAAGAAGTCGAGGCTGGCGGAGATGCCGTCGATCGAGTCGAGGG
>WTJQ01000630.1 GCA_011524785.1 Planctomycetota bacterium
GGGCGCTGCTACGACCTCGTGCTCTCCAACCACGTCCTCTACTACGTGGACGACCTGGAGCAGGCCGCAGGGTGGCTGGTGGACGCCGTTGCTCCGGGGGGACTGCTGATGACCAGCCTTGCCGGGGCGAACAACCTCCTGATCCAGTTCTGGATCCAGGCCTTCGGCCTCTTGGGCCAGCCGGTCCCGTACCACACGAGCGAGCAGCTCGCAGAGGCCTTCGCCGGCCGCGGGATCGAGCCGCAGCGCCACGAGGTCGAGTACCGGCTCGAGTTCCTGGACACGGCCGAGAATCGGGCGTCGATCCTGCGATTCCTCCTGGGGGACCACTTCGAGCGCCTCCCACGGGAGCAGCTGCTGGCGTTCTTCGATCCCCATGCGGTGGACGGGCGGATCGACACCAGGATCCAGCACGATCACTACGCGTGGATCCGGCCCTCCTGACGAGGCACCCTCACCAGCAACCGCCTCCATGACCCTCCGCCCCTTCCAGCTCGAGCGCTTCTACGCCGAGCACGAGTTCTCGGTGCCCCTCCAGCTGTCCGCCTCGGACTGCGAGACCCTGAGCGTGGGGGAGCTGCTGGAGACGGTCGGCGCTTCGCCGCCGGACCTGCTCGACCTGCGCCTCGGCTACACCGAGACCCGCGGCGCCCCCTCGCTCCGGGAGGCCATCGCGGAGCACTACCCCGGTCGCGGTGCCCAGGACGTCCTCGTCGGCAACTCCCCCCAGGAGCTGATCTACCTGGCCGTCCATGCATTGGTCGAGCCGGGGGACCGGGTGGTCGTGATGCGGCCGTGCTACGCCTCGCTCGAGGAGGTCGCGCGCAGCCGCGGGGCGGAGGTGATCCCCTGGACCGCGCGTCGGGAAGGGGATGTCTGGCGCTTCGACCTCGACGAGCTCGAGGAGCTGCTGCGGACGCCGACCCGCCTCCTCGTCACGAACGTCCCGCACAACCCCACCGGATTCCTCCCGTCGCCCGCGGAGTGGGAGCGGCTCGGCCGGCTGGTGGAGGCCAGCGGCGCGCGCTGGTTCTCCGACGAGATGTACCACCGCCTCGAGCGCAGCCCCGGGGACGCTCTCGCGCCGGCGGCGTCGCTGGTCCAGGGCGCCGTGTCCCTCTGGGGCCTGTCCAAGTCGTTCGGCCTGCCGGGCCTGCGGCTCGGCTGGCTCGTCAGCGCGGACGCGGACCTGCTCACGCGCGCCGAGGTGCACAAGGACTACCTGAGCATCTGCGCCAACGGCGTCTCGGAGGCCCTCGGCGAGCGGGCCCTTCGCGCGGCAGGCACGCTGCTCGATCGAAGCCGCGCGCGGATCCGTGCGAACGCCGACCTGATGGCGGCCTTCACGGAGCGGCACCAGGACCACGTCACCTGGACCCCGCCCCAGGGCGGGCCCGTCAGCCTCGCGACCCTGACGCACGAGAGCGCCGAGGCCCACAGCGCGCGCATCCGCAGCGAGGCGGGCGTGCTGCTCGTCCCCTCGACCCTCTTCGGCCTCGAGGATCGTCATCTGCGGATCGGCCTGGGCCGCGCGGAGTTCCCTCGAGCGCTGGAGTCTTGGGGGCAGGCGCTGACGGACTCGCGATAGACCGACTCGTCAGCTCCCTCCGAGGGGGCCCAGGTTCCATGGTGTGGCCCTTCCGCGATTGCTCGAAGGGGCCACACGACTGGAGGAGATCTTCAGAGGAGTTGTGCCCCGATATTGCAGAGGAATCCCTTGCAATGTGGATGCGCAGAAGATGTTCTTCGTGCGTCATGAATAAGCTCCTGAAATCCCTCTGGTTCGTCCTTCTCGTCGCTTCGGCAGCTGCTTACATTGTGCCGAAACAGGCGAGCCTCGAGCTTCATGAGCAAGCAATCGAGTCTGGCAAAGTTAACTTTGAGCTGCGTGGCGATGAAGTCGATGCTGCTGAGTTGTCAAGTCGGATGAAGCTTCGGTTCGACAAGAGCGATAAAGAGGCGGAGAGCCTTGACGCCTTATTCTTCTGCGCAGCCTTCGCGGCGCTGCTG
>WTJQ01000383.1 GCA_011524785.1 Planctomycetota bacterium
GCGCGGGAGCCACGGGATGGGGGGCTGGTGCACGGGCTTGCCCCAGCCGCCGGGAGCGTTCGCGCCCGGCACCCCAGCGCCAGGACCCGTCGCAGGGCCACGGGCCGGGCCCGCGCCGCCGCGAGGAGCAGGACGTCCACCGGCGCCGGCCGGTCCCTTGTACCCGCCACCGGCGGGTCCTCGGCGAGGGCCTCAGCAGCCCTGGGCGTCGGCGAAGTCGGCGACGACGACGCCACCCGCGAGGGTGGCGATGAACACGAAGATGGCTTTGCGCATGACGGTGTTGCGAATGGTGGGAGCAGGCGGCGGAGGGGCCGCGCGCAGGACCACCTGCCGCACCCCAAGAATAGGGACTCGGCGCGGCGAGCACCGCAAGGGCCCGGGGAATGCGCCCCGATCCGGACGCATGCGGGACACTTGGGGCCGTTTCCAGGCCCGCAGCAGGGCTCACCCCTTCCAGGGCGCTCGGTAGCCGAGCCCCAGGCCGCAGATCCGCTGGAGGAGAGTGGCGTAGGGAATGCCCGTAGTCTCTGCGCTCTCCGCGAAGTCCTCCCCGAAGCAGAGGTCTGGGTTCGGGTTGGCCTCGAGCACCCAGGGGCGTCCCTCCGCGTCGATGCGGAGGTCGATCCGGGCGTACCCCGAGAGGTCGAGCGCCCGGAAGATCCGCCGCGCCAGCCGCGGGAGCCGCTGCTCGAGCTCGGGCCCGAGGTCCTCGGCCCGGCCGGTGTGCACGCCGACCTTGCGCTGGTACTTGCGGTCCCACTTCACCCTCGCCGTGGCGATCGGCTCGGCGCCCCGCGGCAGGGAGTCGAAGGAGAGCTCCCAGGGGGGGAAGACCGTGAGCCGCTCGTTGCCCAGGACGCTGATGGTCACCTCACGCCCTTCGATGTACTCCTCCGCGATCGCATCGGTCCCCACGCTGCGGTGGACGAAGGCCACGCGCTCGGCGAGCTGGTCGAGGTCGCGGACGATGGACGCTTGGGAGATCCCGGTGGAGGCGTGCTCGCTGGCGCTCTTCACGATGAGGGGGAAGCGCAGCCGCGACGGGAGGCGCTGGACCTGCTTGCCGCGCCGCCACAGGGCGAAGCGCGGCGCATTGATGCGGTGGTACGCGAGGACCTTCTTGGAGAGGGCCTTGTCCCCCGCGAGCAGGAGGCCGCGCGGGTTGCATCCGGTGTAGGGCACCCGAAGCAGCTCGAGGTAGCTCACGACCGCGGAGTCGTAGACCCCGGCGTCGTGGAAGTGCATCAGCAGGTTGAAGACCAGGTGGGGCTGGTGGGCCTCGATGGCGTTGCGGATCACGCGGAGGTCGTCCTCCACGCCCAGTCCGATGACCTCGTGACCCAGGGATTCGAGCCCGGCGAGCACGTCGAACTCCATCTTCCAGCGGTTCCACTCCTCCTCGGGCAGGCCCTCGAGGCTGTCCGGGGGGACGAGCTCGGCATGCATGAGGACGAGGATGCGGAGGCGTCTCATCGGTGGTAGTGGGGGTGGCCCCCGTACGTGAACTGGGAGGTCAGCGCGGTGATGAGGGAGGCGCAGGCGATCTGCGCCGTTCGCTCAGGGGCTGCCAAGCGGAGCCTCAGGTGGCGGCAGCGGAGGATCATCTCCTCCACGACCTGGTCCACCAGGTACGCGTGGTGCCCGAGGGGCTGCGCAACGCCCTGCACCAGCGCGCGCCGGTGACGGCGAAGGAAGGCGCTCGCGAGAGGAGCCTTGGCGGCGGTCGTCGCGGGGAACAGGCGCCGGAGCTGCTCGTCCATCGCAGGGATCGGCTCCTCGTCGAGGGCCTGCCGCTTGCGGGCGAAGTGCTCCTCCAGGGTCGAGTGGTCCTTGGACGCGGGCTCCTCCACGCGCCGGGTCCTGCGCCGTGGGGCGCGCCCCGCCAGCTCCGCCATCATCCGGTCCACCGCCTCCAGCTTCCGCAGCGCGGGCCAGCCCTCGTAGCGCGTCCGCCAACGGGACGCGGGATCGAGCCAGACGGCGAAGGTCTCCGCCCAGTCCTCGCA
>WTJQ01000220.1:0-2888 GCA_011524785.1 Planctomycetota bacterium
GGCCGGCCCTCAGCACCAAGGCCGGCCATGACACGCCTCCTGCTTCCCGTGACCGCGGCTGCGCTCATGAGCTCCCGGCCGCTCGAGCGGCCGGGTCCTTCAGGACGCGCCGTGGAGAGCGCTCCACAGGCGATCGTCGCGATCCCAGTCCGGGTCGTGCACGACGACCCAGGAGGTCTCCGTGAGCGCGGCGACCGCCTCGTCGCCACACCGGCCCGCGAAGAGCTCCAGCTCGATCGGCCCGGCGCCGTGCCCGGCGAACAGGAACGGCTCCCGATCGCGGAGACCGACCGGCGGTCCGGGGTCGCTGCCCAGGACCCGCGCGGGCGCGATCGCGACGCGCAGGCCCCTCGAGCGGAGCGTGCCGAGGCGCGTGGCCGCGGAGCTGGAGGCGAAGCCCGAGACGAACGCCCTCCGCCGCTCGCACCGCCCGTCGGCTCCGGGCCGCATGGCTCCAGCCGGCTGGGAGGCGACCGTCAGGAAGCCTGCGCGACAGCAGCGCGCCAGGGTCCGGACGAATGGGTCGCTCTCCTCGTCCACGTCGGGCGCGCCCCACCCGGGGAAGGCCTCGAGCTCACCCTCCAGGAAGCGCGCCGCGAGCTCCGCGAGCTCGGCGAAGGACGCGGCGCGAGACCAGGGGCGCCAAGGGTCCTCGGTGTCGCCACACCAGGCCGGTGGGTTCGGGGGACGTCCAGCAGGTTCGGTCACGGGGCCGAGCTTGCGAAGAGGCGCTGTCCCGTTCCAGGGGCGCCATGGCCCACGGCTCGCCGTGCCTGCGTGGACTCGAGGGCAGTTCGGTGCGACGAGGACCTCCACGGCGGCGGATGAGGTGGCCCGGGCCGCTACGCTGGGCCCATGATCGCCGCGCCCCCCCCGGCCACGCCCGCCAGCGACCTCTCGAGCGTGTTCTCGAGCCCGCACCTCCTCGCCAGCTTCCTGTACCTGCTCGCCCTCATCGGCGTGGGCGTCTGGAAGGCCCGCCGCGTGAAGGACAGCGACGACTTCATGGTCGCCGGTCGCACCCTCCCGTGGTGGGTGCTCGTCGGGACCCTGCTCGCGACCTGGATCGGGAACGGCTCCCTCTTCGGCGGGGCGGGCCTCGGCTACCGCAACGGTCTGTCCGGCCTCTGGTCCAGCGCGGGCGCCTGGCTCGGGATCCTGCTGGTGTTCTTCATCGCGCGCCGCGTGCGGAACCTGGGGCAGGTGACCGTGCCCGACATCCTCGAGGAGCGCTACGGCCGGGGCGCATCGACGCTGGGCACCATCACGACGGTCATCGCCTACCTCACGATCGTCAGCTACCAGTTCAAGGGGGGCGGGAAGATCCTGGAGATCGTGACCGAGGGTGGCATCGACGCGGGGACGGGGATCGTCCTGACGGCGATCTTCGCCGTGCTCTACACCGTCCTCGCTGGGATGCTCTCGGTGGTCTACACCGACGTCGTCAACGGCGTGATCATGACCTTCGGCGTCCTCTTCGCGCTCGGCTGGATGCTCTCGGCGACGGGTGGCCTCGGCGAGGTGCTCGACGTCGCCAGCAGCATGGGCAAGGGCAGCCTGTTCGGACACTGGGCGGCGGAGAGCGACAGCGGAGCCAGCGGCCCGGTGGTGGCGATCTCCTTCTTCGTCCCCACGGCACTGCTGCTGCTCGGGGACGCCAACGTCTACCAGCGCATCTTCAGCGCGCGCAACGCGGGGACCGCGCGCAAGGCGGTGGCCGTGTGGGTCGTCGGGGTCGTGCTCCTCGAGAGCGCGATCAGCCTCCTGGGCCTGACCGGCAGCGTCGCCGGCGAGCAGGGGCTGATGCCCAACCTGGGGGAGATGGGCAAGGACGCGACCGAGACGGTCATCCCGACGCTGGCCCTCCACGTCCTGCCCACGGGCCTGGGCATGCTGCTGGTCGCGACGATGCTCGCCATCGTCGTCTCGACCGCGGACTCGTTCCTCCTCGTCCCAGCGACCAACCTCACGCGAGACGTCTATCAGCAGTACCTCAAGCCCGAGGCCACGGGCGACGAGATCGTCCGCGTCAGCCGCATCCTGGTCCTGGCCCTCGGGGTGATCGCCTACCTGCTGGTCGATCAGTTCCCCACGATCCTCTCCGCGGCCTACACGGCGTACCTGATCTACGGGACGTCGATCACCCCGGCGCTCCTGGCGGCGTTCCTCTGGCGGCGGGCGACCCGGCAGGGGGCCATCGCCTCGATCCTGACGGGCACCGCGGTGACGCTTCTGTGGACGTTTGGGCTCGACACCTCGGGATTCCATCCCATCCTCGCGGAGGTCACCTTCCCGGCCACCACCCTCTCGGTGCTGGCCCTGGTGGGGGTGAGCCTCAGCACCGAGGCCCCGAGCCGGGCCAGCCTCGACAAGTTCTTCAACGAATCCGAGACCGGCGCCCCCGTGCGCACGCCCCAGACCATGAGCTTCTACGCCCAGAGCCCCAACGACCTCGCGGGGAACCCCTGCCCCCTCTCCCAGTTCGACGGCCAGGTGAGCCTCGTCGTGAACGTGGCCAGCGAGTGCGGCTACACCCCGCAGTACGCCGGCCTCGTCACGCTCCACGAGGAGCTGAAGGACCGCGGCTTCAACGTGCTGGCCTTCCCGAGCAACGAGTTCGGCCGTCAGGAGCCTGGCACGGGCGAGGAGATCCGTGCCTTCTGCGACAGCCGCTACGGGGTGTCCTTCCCGATGTTCGAGAAGTGCGCCACCAAGCCCGGGGACGGGCAGTCCCCGATCTACCAGCTGCTCGGCTCCGCGACCGGCGAGCTGCCGGCCTGGAACTTCGCCAAGTACCTGGTGGGCCGCGACGGAACCGTGCTCGGTCACTACGAGAGCGGCGTGGCGCCCGACGACGCAGGCCTGCGCGCGGACATCGAGGCCGCGCT
>WTJQ01000220.1:2988-8451 GCA_011524785.1 Planctomycetota bacterium
CCGGGCCGCTTCGTGTGGCACGACCTCATGACCCGCGAGGCCGAGGTCGTGCAGCCCTTCTACGAGGGGCTGTTCGGATGGACCGTGACGCCGCTCGAGATGGGCGGCGGCGTGGTCTACCGCGCGCTGACGGCCAACGGGAAGGCCGTGGGGGGGATCGTGCAGGAGCCCAACCTCCCCGAGGGGATCCCGAGCCACTGGGTCAGCTACGTCCTCGTGGAGGACCTCGACGCCTGCGTCGGGCGCGGGACGGCCGCGGGTGGCACCGTCCTCGTGCCGCCGCACCCCATCCCCGGCAAGGGGCGCTTCGCCATGCTGGCGGACCCGACCGGCGCTGCGATTGCGCTGCTGGAGCTGGACGAGGTGGAGGAGGTCCCTGCGGACTGGCACACCCGCGAGGGCTCGTTCTGCTGGGACGAGCTGCACACGCGGGACGCGGAGCGGGCCACCGGCTGGTACACGGAGGTGCTGGGGTGGAGCTGGAAGGCCAGCGACATGGGGCCGCTGGGCACCTACTGGCTCGTCCTCGAGGACGGCAAGGACCACGCGGGCTGCATGGCGTTCCCTCCCGGGGTGGAGGCGCCCTCGGCCTGGATGCCCTACATCGCCGTGGACGACGTGGACGCCTGCCACGCGCGGGCCATGGAGCTCGGCGCCAAGTGCTGGGTCGCGCCCCAGGACATCCCGGGCGTGGGGCGCTTCGCCGTGCTCGCAGATCCCAGTGGTGGGACGTTCGCGGTCCATCGGTCCACCCAGGACCACTAGCGGGGCGTACGCCCCAAGAGCCCCTTGAGGAGGGGGGCGGGTCGCGTCGATCGAGCCATGGCCCGGACCTGCCGGGGCGCGCCATGGCCTGGATCGACTCCCTCTTCAAGCGGATGCAGGAGGTCGGTGCGTCCGACCTCCACATGACGAGTGGGCGGCGCCCGATGCTGCGCCTCCACGGGGAGATGGTCCCCATCGAGGAGGCGCCGGTCCTCGATGCGGCCCAGATGGAGAAGGTGCTCCGCGAGATCACGCCGGAGGGCAACTGGTCCGAGTTCGAGGAGGTGTCCGACACCGACTTCGGCTACGCCCTGCCAGGCCTCGCACGGTTCCGCGCCAACCTCTTCCAGGACCACCGCGGACCCGGGGCGGTGTTCCGGGTGATCCCCGAGGAGATCCTCTCGGCGGAGCAGCTGGGGCTCCCGCACTCGATCCTCGACCTGTGCTCCCTGCACAAGGGGCTGGTGCTCGTCACGGGACCGACGGGCTCGGGCAAGTCCACGACGCTCGCGGCGATGATCGACCACATCAACGAGACGCGGCGCGACCACATCATCACGATCGAGGACCCGATCGAGTTCGTGCATCCCGACAAGCAGTGCCTCGTCAACCAGCGCGAGGTCGGCGGTCATACCAGCAGCTTCAAGCGGGCGCTGCGCGCTGCTCTGCGCGAGGACCCCGACATCGTGCTCGTGGGGGAGATGCGCGACCTGGAGACCATCGAGATCGCGATCGAGACCGCAGAGACGGGACACCTGGTCTTCGGCACCCTGCACACGACCACGGCGGCCTCCACCGTCGATCGCATCATCGATCAGTTCCCTGCGGATCGACAGGCGCAGATCCGCACGATGCTGGCCTCGAGCCTGAAGGGCGTCGTGGCGCAGACCCTCTGCAAGAAGCAGGGCGGCGGCCGCGTCGCCGCGCTCGAGATCCTGCTCGTGAACAGCGCGGTCTCGAACCAGATCCGCGAGGGGAAGACGCACCAGATCCCCTCGATGATGCAGATGGGCGGGAAGCAGGGGATGCGCCTGCTCAACGACTCGCTCCAGGAGCTGGTGACGAGCGGGGCCATCAGCGGTGCGGAGGCCCTTGCCAAGAGCGTCGACAAGGACGGGCTGCGGACGCGGCTGGAGGGGCTGGGGGTCTCGGTCCAGGCCGACGCAGAGCCGGCGCATGGGAGCGCGACGCCGCTCGAGCAGGAGCCCGAGTCAGCCCGACCGCAGCCGCCTGCAGCCCTGCCGCGGCAGGCGGAGGAGGCTCCGGCCGCGGACGACCCCTTCGAGCGCTTCAAGCAGATGCGCGGCCGCTGAGGGAGGGCGGCGCAGCAGGGGCTCGTTCAGGGGAACGGGGCGACCTGCAGGTTCCGCGACCCGATCCTCAGCGGGTGCTGTCCCACAGAGCTCTCGCTCGGGCGGCCGGAGCCGTTGGGAGCGTCCGCCACCAGTTCGGGTCGAGGCTCTCGGCCGCGAGCGTGGCGCGCCGCAGGGCTGAGGACTCGAGGCGATCGGTCTCGCTCCAGCGTGCGACCAGGGCGTCGAGCGCGGCGAGGCCTCCGGGCCAGCCGAGCGAGGGAACCTGCGGCGCGGCGAGCGCGCGGATCCAGGCCTCGTCGTCCGCGCAGGTCAGAGTGAGGGCTGCGGGCGAGAGGGCGTCCGCGGTGAGCAGGGCCGCGAGGGCCGCGCCGCGCAGGGCCGGCTCCTCGCGGTGCAGGAGCTGCTCCACGAAGCCCGCAGCGGGGGGACCGCTGCGCGCGAGGCTCCAGAGGGGGCGCGCTGCGCTCACCGGCCGCGGGTGGGCGGTCGCGCGACGAAGCGCCTCGAGGCCTGCATCGCCCGCAGCGAGCAGCCGCTCCAGCGCAAGACCGCGGGCCGCGGGGCTCGGGGAGGCGAGTGCCTCCAGGGCCGGGGCGAACGGCGCCTCCGCAGGCCCCTCGGCCCGTGGTTCGAGCGGAGGCAGGGGCTCGAGCCCTGCTGCTGCGAGGCGTCGAACCCCCCCGGCCTCGTCGAGCACCAGCACCTCGCCGTCCGGGCCCGCGGCCAGGTCGACCAGGGCGGGCCCCGTGGACCACAGGGTCGTCCCCGACCAGGCGCGGGAGCAGCCGTCGGGAGCGGGGAGGAGCGCCGTCAGACCCGGGCGCCCGCGCGTCAGGACGAGCAGCGCGCCGTCGAGGGCATGCATCGGATCGTCGAGGGCGGCCGACCGGTAGAGCAGCGCGCGAGGCTCGAGCGTCTCGTGGGCGGGTTCCGCAGCCGTCGGGAGCGGCAGGCCCCAGAGGCCCGAGCGCGCCCGCGGTCCCCCCGCCTCGTCGAGCTCGACCGCGTGCACGCGCCCGGTGACCTCGACGAGGAGTCGCGCCGCGCGGCCGGGCTCCGTCAGGGGAGTCGTTGGCGTGGTGGTGGGATCCGAGAGCGTTCCGTGCGCGAACGTGGCGACGCGTCCGTCTGGCAGCAGGACCGGGTGGCCCTGTCCGGGGAGTGGATCTCCCCATGAGTTCGTGGCCCGCTCCCACGCGTGGAGGGCCTCTCCTCGCTGCACCACGACGCGGGAGCCCAGGTCCAGGACGGCGCGCACGGAGCCGTCCCCAGGCACGGCCACGGCGAGCGGCTCGTCCCCGGGTCCGGCGAGCCTGAGCACGCCGGCTGAGGTGCCGATCACGGGCCGCCCCGCCACGTCCGCCGAGAGGGCGCACCCATCTGCCACCTCCGCGACCACACGCAGCTCGAGTCCCTCCAGCAGGTCGCTCGGGTCCTGGACGGCGGAGGCGCGCCGTAGACTCGGCGTCGCCCTGCCTCTCGTGCCGACGGCGAACGAGCTGGCGCCGGTCGAGAGCCCGAGGGCGAGCCCCAGGACCAGACCCATGAAGCCTCTCCTCCTCCTCACGTCCCTCGGTCTCACTTCGCTCGGCGCCCCTGCGCTGCCCCAGGGTACGGCCCTCCTCACCCTCGAGCAGACCCTGGGCCGCGGGCCGGATCGGGTCTCGTTCGCCGAGCAGGTCCCGAGGTGGACCTGGGCCTGGGACGGCGTCCACCTCGAGACCGAGAAGGACGGCACCCGGGTCTGGCTCGATCCGCTCACCCTCGAGCCGGTCGAGGTGGTGCCCGAGCCGCAGACCAACGACCGCGTCGACGAGCTGGCCCTCGCGCGCAGCCTGTACTCGGTCGCGGCCGAGGTCCCGGAGGCGGAGGCCGCGCAGCTGGTTCGCGGACGCGCCGCGCGCGTGGGGGAGGCGCTCCTCGTCACGGGGCGCGAGGCCCTCGTCTGGGTCCACGGCACCGCGCCGCCGCGCGCCGGGCGCGTGGAGGGCGCCGAGCTGGCCGAGCTCTCCCCCGATGGGACGCGCCTGGCCTTCGTCCGCGACCACGATCTCTTCTGGGTCGACCTGCTGACGGGGACCGAGCACCGCGTGACGGACACGGGGACGCCGGAGCTGCTGAACGGCAAGCTCGACTGGGTCTACCAGGAGGAGGTCTACGGGCGCGGGCGCTTCAAGGGCTGGTGGTGGAGCCCCGACTCGGCGTCGCTGGCCTTCCTGTCGCTCGACGAGTCCCCGGTCCACGACTTCACCCTCGTCGACCACATCGAGGAGGGGCACTTCCGCGTGAAGCCGGAGGTGACGCGCTACCCCAAGGCCGGGGACCCCAACCCGATCACCTCCTTGGGGCTGCACCGCCTCGACGAGGGGCGCACCTCCTGGCTCGACCTGTCCGCGTGGGCCGCGGAGGAGCCGCTGGTGACGCGCGTGTTCTGGACCCCTGGCGGGGACCGCTGCCTCGTGGCCGTGCAGGACCGGATCCAGTCGCGGATGGA
This sequence comes from Planctomycetota bacterium, assembly GCA_011524785.1. Lineage (GTDB taxonomy): Bacteria > Planctomycetota > UBA1135 > UBA1135. The sequence continues at coordinate 7,564 of WTJQ01000220.1, forward strand.
GCTGCTGGCCGTGGACCCCTCCTCCGGAGAGGCGCGGACCTGGCTGACCGAGCGGCGCGAAGAGGGCTGGGTCGACCGCCTGACCGCGCCGGTCTGGCTCGAGGACGGGCGGTTCCTGCTGCTGAGCGAGCGCGACGGATGGCGTCACCTCTACGTCGTGCAGCCGGGCGAGGAGCCGGTCCAGCTGACCCGGGGCGCTTGGGAGGTCGCCTCGATCGACCACGTGGACGAGGAGGCCGGGACGGTGCTGCTCAGCACGCGCCTCGGGGACGCCACCGGGAACCAGCTGCTCGAGGTGCGTCTCGACGGTCAGCGCGTGCGGCGCCTCACCCAGGACAGCGGGACCCACAGTGCCTCCTTCAACGCGGCGCGCACCCTCCTCATCGACCGCCGCAGCCGGGTGGACGGCCCGACCGAGGTGCGCCTCGTCCGGGCGCGGGACGGCGTGGTCCTGCACGCGCTGGGGGAGGGCGCCGTTCCGGCCGCGACCACCTACCCCCTGGCCCGGTGGGAGCGTCTCTCGATCCCCACGCGTGACGGCTTCCTCCTCGACGCCCAGCTGCAGCGGCCAGCCGACTTCGACGAGGCGCGCGCCTACCCGGTGTGGGTGATGACCTACTCCGGGCCGGATGCGCCCACGGTGCGGGATCGCTGGTCCGGCAGTGCGTGGGAGCAGTTCCTCGCGCAGCAGGGCGTGCTCGTGTTCAAGGTCAACGTGCGCACGGCCTCGAAGCGGGGGCAGGTCGTGATCGAGCACGGCTACGGGCGCTTCGGCGTCCCCGAGGTCGAGGACATGAGGGACGCCGTCGACTGGCTCTGCGCGCACCCGTGGGCCGATGGCGAGCGCGTGGGGATCACGGGCTACAGCTACGGCGGGTTCATGACCGC
>WTJQ01000021.1 GCA_011524785.1 Planctomycetota bacterium
CGCTCCAGTCCGATGATGCGTGCTGCCTCGTCCCTGACCTGCTCGAGGGGGGTCGCTGCGGATCCTTCGTCTGGCTCAGCAGCCTCCGGGCCCCGATCGCCGTTCTCCGAACTGGTTGGTGTGGAGGGACGGACGAGGTCGAGCAGTCGCTTCCACGCACGAAGGGAGGCCTTCCTCGTGGCCTCGTATCCCAGGCCCAGCTGATCAGAGAGGTCCTCGTGCGACGTGCCGTTGAGCCTCGCCTGCACGAGGAGTTGGTCGCGTTTGGACAGCCGTCCGATGATGTCTTGAAGCCGCTCGGCCTCGGACTCCTGGCTGGCCTGGGTGGCGGGCCCCGGCCCTGACTCGGGCATCTGCTCCGCCTGCTTCTGATCGAGAGGCTGCTGGGGGCGCATGCGCCGATCGCGGTGGCGGCCCTTCCAGTGGATCCGCGTGCTCAGGTAGCTGATGAACTCGCCGAGGGTGCGGAACTCGACCTCACGCTCCTGACCCAGGACCGAGGCGATCGCCGACTGGATCTCATCGATCCCCGTGCTCCTCCTCGCGCCGGCAATCCGGACGAGGATCGCACTGACCATCGACCAGAACTCGTTGCTGAGGTCGTGCGCGAGGATCCGTGAGCTGGTGCTGTTGGCGCCATCGTAGACGCACCCGATGAGGGCATCCCTCAGCCGGGCGCCCGAGCCCAGGCGAGAGGCAAGGAGCGGCACTCCCTCGCCGGACGTGAAGTGGGCAGAGGACGTCCCGAGGCCAACCTGTTGGGTCTCGGTGCGAAGGACCTCCGCGAGATCCTCCAGCGCTGGCCCGGGCAAGGCCTCTTGATGGGTGAGGGCCGTCAGCAGATCAGCTTCCTGGTCCCGCTCACCAAGGGCGGCGCGCTCCTGGATCCGCGCTCTGGACTGGGCCACGAGGTCCGCGTGATCGGACAGCCAAACACGAAGCGGCGACTGAACCGAGCGCCCTAGCGTGCGGAGCGCGTCCTCGAGGCTGGCTCCAGTCGGCAAGAGCGCCTCGAGCTTCCACACCAGGCTCGACTCGGCATCGCCCACGGAGTTCAGCTTCACGCCGGCGGCGCCCGCTTGGTCGTGGACGAGCTGCACCAGCTCCTTGCGGGCGTCCTCGGGAAGCTCGTTGCGGTGCGTCACGGCCGCAAGGACCTCGGCCTCCGAGAGGCTTCCGTGGCCCACGATCCGTCCCATCGCCTCGGTGACGAGGTCCTGATGGTCGGACAGCCAGCGTGCCAACGGGCCGTCAGGATCGAGGTGCGAGGACATGCGAGCCTCGATTGTACGGCCCGCGCACGGAGGACTCGGGAGTCCCCCCGGTTCCGAGCAACCTCGTGGCCTCATGCCCGACCCCGGCCTCGGTAGCCTCCGCTTCACGACGATGGCACTCCTTCGCAGGCAGCTCCTCGCCCTGGCGTCCACCTGGGCACTCGGAGACCACTTGGCCAGGCCGGGGGTCTCTGGCCTCCTGCTGGCGTATCGCGGGGAGAGATCCGAGCCGCTCCCCCCGGCCCGCCTCGCCCTGGAGACTCTGCTGGAGGACGCGCGCTGCCTGCACTGGGATCCGGGAGCCGAGATCGTCTCGGTGCCCGGCACGCTCGGCCTCGAGCTCCACGACCTGACGGGCGGCGTCGAAGGCCAGGACGATCGAGGCCCGGAGGTCCTCGTCTGGGGACCTCCCCATCTTGCCCACCGGCACCTCGGGGCCGCCTCGACGCCCTGGCGTCCCGCGACCGGGGCTCCCCCGGGTGGGTGGCTCCTGCCTGCCGGGCAGCGAGGGCTCGCCCTCGGGGTCCCGCGAGGGGATCGCACCCGTCCCGCCCGTGCGCGGGATCACGTTGCGCTCGCGGAGGCCGCGCTCCGGGCAAGGGCCGCGGGGATCGGGAGACGGACGCCGCTCCGCGTGGCGCTCCTCGACGACGAGGGCTCGGGGGATGCCTCCGTCCGGGCGGTGAGGCGCGCTCTGAGGGAGGCGCCGAGCCCGCTCCCGCTCGTCCTC
>WTJQ01000130.1 GCA_011524785.1 Planctomycetota bacterium
GACCTCGGACCGATCGTGACGCTCGACATGGGCGGGACGAGTACGGATGTGGCCTTCCACGATCCGGCCAGCGGGCTAGGCGGCTCGACCGGACGCGCGACCGTCGCGGGACACCCCGTCGCGCTCCCCACCCTCGACGTGCACACCATCGGCTGCGGAGGAGGGTCACTCATCACCCTCGACTCCGCGGGCGTCCTCCAGGTTGGCCCCGAGAGCGCGGGCGCGGAGCCTGGCCCGATCTGCTTCGGCCGCGGCACCCAGCCGACGCTCACCGACGCCCTGTGCCTGCTCGGGCGGCTCGGCGGCGGTCGCTTCCTGGGGGGCGCGATGGACCTCGAGCGAGGCCCCGTGGAGGAGGCGTTCGCCCGCCTCGGAGAGCGCCTGGGCTGCAGCGCTCGCGAGGCCGCTGAGGCAGCGCTCCTCGTGGCGCGCGCCGCCATGCGGCGCGCGGTCTCGGTGATGACCATGCAGCGCGGCAAGGACCCCGCGCTGCTGACCCTCGTGGCCTTCGGCGGAGGAGGCGGACTCCTCGCCGCCGAGCTGGCCGAGGACCTCGGCACGCCGCGCGTCCTCGTGCCCGCGAACGCCGGCGTGCTGTCTGCCGTCGGCATGGTCCACGCGGAGGCCTCGCTGGACCACGCGCGAACCGTCCTGGAGCCGCTGGAAGCGTGGCCCGCCCGCAGACGCGCCAGCGCGTTCCGCGAGCTGGAGGACCACGGCCGCACGCGGCTCCGGGCTGCTGGCCATGCGGCCCGCGCCTGCTCGTTCGAGCGGGTGCTCGAGCTTCGCTACCAGGGGCAGAGCCACGAGCTCGCCGTCGCCGAGCAGCGCGATCCGGCGGCGGCCTTCCAGGCCCTGCACCAGACGCGCTTCGGATGGACGCCGGAGGAGGGCGAGATCGAGCTCGTCCACCTGGGGAGCCGCGCCGTGGTGCGTCGGCCCGAGCCCGAGGTCCAGCGACTCCCACGGGCCCGGCGCGCACCGGCTGCTGCTCAGCTGGCCGCAGTGCGGATCGAGGGGCACTCCAGCCCCGTGCCGGCACTCGACCGCGCGCGGCTCGCGCCCGGCTCACGGATCGCAGGCCCAGCGGTGGTCGCAGAGGCGACTGCGACCACCTGGGTGCCGCCCGGCTGGACGGCCCGGGTCGTGCAGGCCGGGCACCTCCTCCTGGAGCGGAGCTGACGCGAGCAGTCGCGCCCTCAGACGAGGGGCGGCAGCAGCATCAGGAACGGGAACGCCGGGAAGTCCCCGATGCGCCCCTCCCCGCGGACGACGACCAGGGGCTCCCCCTCCTCGTAGGGCATGGCCGGGCGAACGCCGGCGCGCACTCCCTGGCAGCCGCCGAAGCGTGCCGTGACGTCCCCGTCGAACAGGGAGCGCAGGCAGGCATCGACCCCGCCCCCGACGAAGTTGCCCACCTCCATGACGGCGTCCTTCGTCGTCTCGTCGAGGTTGACGCTCCGCCTGTGGGTGGCCACGGCCTCGTCCGGGACCATCAGCAGGTAGCAGGCCAGCGACACGGCCTCCGCGAGCGGCAGCAGGAGCGTGCCCCAGCGATCGACCGGAGCCCCGGGGGCGCGCTGGTCACGGAAGCGGAGCCGGAAGGAGATGTGCACCTTGTCCGTCCCGGCGGCCCGCTCGGACTGCTCCTCGACGAGCCGGAGGGCCAGGACCACGTCCTGGTCGCAGATCTGGCCCAGGTCCTCACCGACCCGGCCCAGGAGAGCGGTCGCGAGGTCCTCCCGCGAGGGGGTCGCATGGACGGCGGCCATGCTCAGGCGCCCTCCGCGCTGCCCGCGTCGGTCCAGATCTCCATGGCGAACGAGCACTTGCTCAGGCGATACACCTGGCTGCGTCCCGTCGCCGAGGGACCGTCGCCCAGGGTCGGGCCGACGTTGGCCGGATCCAGGGGGCCCGGGACCCCGAGCTGGAAGGTGCCGAGCGGGTCGAGCGCGCGGGTCTTGAGGGTGCCCGCCACGAGGTTCACGCACTCGCCGAGGGCGTCCTGGACGTCCTCGTCCTCGAGCACCTCGTCCGGCTCCATCATGAGCATGCTGCGGGTGATCTCCTCGGCCGCGGTCCGCCCTGCGCGGAGGACGACGGCGCCCGAGACGGCCCCCGTGAACTCGACCTCGATCCCGCAGTCGAACTCCCCGGCGGAGTCGTCGCCAGGGTCCTGCTTGGCTGCGGGCTCGGAGCCGGACTCCTCCCCGATCGCGTTCGTCGGCAGGGCCGCAGGGACCGCATCCCCCGCGAGCTGGGCGGCGTCCGCGTCGTCGAAGGAGAACAGCATCGAGACGAAGACCTCGCGCACGCAGTCCTTGAGGACCTCGACGAGCTCCTCGGCGGCGAGCTGGCGCGTCGCGTCTGCAGACAAGTGGGACTCAACCAAGGTGGGCCTCCAGCGCGTCCTTGATCGCATCGGCGGTGAAGGGCTTCGTGACGTAGCCGTTGGCACCGCGGTCCATCGCCGTCTGGACCATGGCCTCGCCTCCCTCGGTGGTGACCATCACCACGCCGAGGGCGGAGCTGTCGTGCTGCGTCCTCAGCTGCGTGACGAGCTCGATGCCGTTCATCTCCGGCATGTTGATGTCACTCAGCACGACCCGAACGGCCGGGTCCCCGGCGAGCACGCTGAGCGCTTCGACTCCGTTCTCGGCCTCCAGCACGTCATCGAACGACAGGCCCGTCTGGCGCAGGGTCCGGCGGATGATCTTCCGCATCGTGCTCGAGTCGTCGACCACCAGGATCTTCTTCATGGGTTCCTCTCTCTCTCCAATTCGATTCAGGACGCGGAGCCGGTGTCCGCGGCCACTCCTCCCCACCCCGCAGCCGGAGTGAGGGTGACGGCGAAGCGGTCCCCGAGGGAGCCGCTGTAGGTGAGGCGCGTCGAGCTCGACGAGACCGCCGCGCCCTCCCGGACCTCGGGCAGGCCGAGGACCGAGGGCCCGGGCAGCAGCGCCTTGGCGTTGCCCGCCAGCATGTTGGCCACCTCGCAGAGGGCCTCGAGCTGCTCGGCGGCGTCGGAGCCCGCGGTCCCGAAGAGCGCCGCGGCGAGCCGCTCGGCGAAGGCGCAGTCGCCCTCCAGGGTGAAGACCCCGTTCCAGGCGCCACGGATCTCCAGCTCGGCGGCGTGGCACGACTCGGGTGTGCCGTCCGCCTCGGCCGACTCCATCGGGGGCACCTCGTCGCCGAGGACCGTGGCCCACACGAGCTCGACGATCTCCTGGAGCTCCGCCCGCATGGGCTGGCTGTCACTGGAGGTGGTCATGCCGCCCTCCCGAACAGGAGCTCGATCTTCGCCAGGAGGTCCTCCTGGGCGAAGGGCTTCATCAGGTACTCGTTGGCCCCTGCAGCCAGCGCGCGGACCATCTGCTCGGACTCGACCTCGGTGGTCACCATCATCATGGTGAGTGCCCGCAGGTCGCCGCGGCCGCGCACGGCCTTGAGGAACGAGTACCCGTCCATGACGGGCATGTTCCAGTCCACGAGGATCAGGTCCGGCAGGTCGCTGCCGCAGCGCTCGAGGTACTCGAGCGCCTCCTGCCCATCCGCAGCCTGCTCGACCTCGTGGCCGAGGTCCTGGAGCATCCGGTCCAGCATGACGCGGATGGCTCGGGAGTCGTCGATGATCAGTACACGCATGGCATCAGGTCGGTGGAGCGAGCGAGAGCGGTGCCGACTCAGGAGGCGAGGCGGCCTGCACGGGAGGAACGAAGAGGAGAGAAGATCCCACCCGAGCCGCCGAAGGCCGGCTCGAACAGGTCCCGGCCCTCGAGGAGGGACTCGGTGCGCGAGACCACCAGGAAGCCATCCGGCCGCAGCGCGGTGCGCGCGCGGTCGAGGATCCGATGGCGGGTCGGCAGGTCGAAGTAGATGAGGACGTTGCGCAGCAGGACCAGGTCCGCGCGCGGGGCCGTCGTCGTCGGATGGACGAGGTTGTACTCACGGACCTCGACCATGCGCCGCAGGTCCTCCTTGACGGCCCACTTGGCGCCTCGGCGCTCGAAGTGCTGCACCAGCAGGGGTGCGGGCATGCCGCGGTTGACCTCGTACTGGCTGTAGACGCCGTCCCGGGTCCGCTCGAGCATGGCCGAGGAGATGTCCGTCGCGACGATCCGCACGCGCCATGCGCTCAGGTCGGGGACGACCTCGTGGAGGAGCATCGCGAGGCTGTAGGCCTCCTGACCGCTGGAGCTGGCGGCGACCCAGATCGTGAGGGCGCGCTCGTCACGGCGGGCCTCGAGCAGCTGGGGAAGGACCTGCTCTCGCAGGGAGTCGAACGAGCGGGGGTCGCGGAAGAACGAGGTCTCGTTCGTGGTCATCGCGTCGAGGACCGCGCGACGCACCTCGGGGCGGCCCTTGGCGCGCAGCAGACTCATCAGCTCGGCCGGCCCGGACAGCTCGAACTGGCGGATGACGGGCAGGAGGCGCGCCTGCAGGAGGCTGCCCTTGCCGTCCCCCACGACGATGCCGAGCTCGTCGAGCACGAGCTGGCTCAGCCAGGCCTGATCTTCGCTGCGGAATTCCACGATCCGTTCAACTCCCCGTCCGACGGGCCAGGAGATTGCCGCGGCTGGCCCTGCGGGCCGCCTCCACCGCGAGTTGCTCCGGAGTGCCTGTGAAGTCGGCCAATCCGGCCTCGGTCACGAACCCCGGCATGCCCCACACGACCGAGGATTCCCGGTCCTGGGCCATGACCTGTCCGTTGGCCGCGTCGACCACCTGACAGCCCGCGAGTCCGTCCGCGCCCATCCCCGTGAGGATCACCGCGAGGACGCCGCCGGCGTACGCAGCGCTCGCCGTGCGCAGCAGCGGATCGACGGCGGGGCGGCACGAGTTCTCCTCGGGGCCCGTGTCCAGGGCGAGGCGGGGACCGCCGGGCCCCTTCTCGACGAGGAGGTGGTAGCCGCCCTGCGCGATCCACACATCCCCCGGGCGCAGGACCTCACCGCCGCTGGCCTCACGGACGCGCAGCCCGGCCTGGGCATCGATGCGCTCGGCCAAGAGGCGCGTGAAGGTCGGCGGCATGTGCTGCACGACCACCACGGGAACGGGCAGGTCGGCGGGGAGGCCGGTGAGGAAGGTCGAGAGCGCCTCGGGACCCCCGGTCGAGCTCCCCACCACGAGCACGCGCGGGGGCCGGGGCAGGCCCAGGCGCTTGCGGGGAGCTGCGGGAGCCGGCGTGCTCGGGCGGGACTGCCTCCCCGCAAGGGCGCGGATGCGTGGCACCAGCTCCCTCTGGATCTGCTCCAGCGCTCCCCCCTGCCCCGAGAGGCTCGTGGGCTTGGCGCAGACGTCCGAGGCGCCCCGGAAGAGCGCATCCGTGGTCACCCTCGCACCGCGCTCGGTGAGGGTGCTGAACATGATCACCGGCAGCTCCCGCCAGCGCCGACGGATGTGGTCGAGCGTCTCCAGCCCGTCCATCCCCGGCATCTCCACGTCCAGGACGACGACGTCGGGCTCCAGCTCCTCGATCCGAACGAGCGCGCGCTCGCCGTCCATGGCGGAGCCGCAGACCTCGATCCCCCCCGCACCGTCCAGGGTGCGGCTGAGCGCGCCACGGATGACCGCGGAGTCGTCCACGACGAGGACTCGAATCGCCTCGCCCATGGTCTCAGGCCCCGAGCTCGACGGCGCGACGCGACTCCAGCTCGGCGGCGGCCGCGCTGTCGAGGACGAGCAGGAGGTGGTCCTCCAGCTTGAAGACCCCCGTGACGAGCTCGCGGAGGAAGCCCGGCATGGTGTCCGGCGGAGGCTCGAACGCGGCCTCCTCGACCTCGATCACGTCCCCGATCTCGTCCACGAGGAAGGAGACGGCCCCGCCGTCGGAGTGCAGGACGACGTTGGTCGGGAGGCGGTCCCCCTCCTCGCGGTCGGGCAGGCCGACCCGACGACGGAGGTCGATCGCGGTCACGATCTGCCCCCGCAGGTTGATGAGGCCGCTGACCGCGTCGGCAGCCAGGGGCACGCGCGTCATCTCCTGGAAGCGCAGGATCTCCTGGACCTCGAGGACGTCGACGCCGAAGTGCTGGCCGCCGAGGTAGAAGGTGCAGTACTGGGTGGGGAGGTTCATGGTCGTGCTCCGGTTCGGGCGATGGGCTGGGTGACGGTCTCGGCTCAGAGGGCGGCGGCGGGGTCGAGGTCGCTGATGACGCCGGCGGCGTCGAGGACCTCGGTCACCCGGCCCTGCACGATCACGGAGCCCAGGACGCCGCGGCGGTCGGGCCCGCGCTTGAAGTCGAGGGCCGTCTCGACGATGTCCTCGATGGCCGAGACGAGCAGGCCGACGCTGCGCCCGTCATGGGTTGCGACGATGGCCTGGAGCTCCTCCTGGGAGCGCTCGGCCGCCGTCCCGAAGTAGCCGGCCAGGTCGAGCAGCGGCATGATCGAGTCGCGGTACTGGACGACCTCGCTGAGGCCCGAGCGCTCGATCCGGCTGCGCTCGAACTCCTCGAGTCGCGAGACGGTCTCCAGCGGAACCGCCATGCGGGTGTCGTCCCCGAGGCGGAAGACCAGCAGGCTGACGAGCTCCTGGTCGTCGCCCTCGGACTCGCCGTCCTGACCGAAGCGCCGGCGGTCGCGCAGCTCGCCCAGGACGTGCGCCTTCTGAGCGATCCCGAAGACGTCGAGGATCAGGGCCACGGCGCCGTCCCCCATGATCGTCGCGCCCGCGAAGGCCGAGATGCCCTTGAGCTGCTTGCCCAGGGGCTTCACCACGATCTCCTCTGTGTCGTTGATCTCGTCCACGACGAGGCCGAACTGACGGTCGTCGGCGGACAGCACGACGATGTTGACCACCTCGGCCTGGCCCGCGCCCCCGGCCTCGACGAGGCCGAGCTCCCGATCCAGGGCCACGAGCGGCAGGAGGTTGCCCCGCAGGCGGTAGACCGGGACGTCGTGGATGGTCTCGATCGGGTTGGTGCGCGTGTCGAGGCGCACCAGCTCGAGCAGGTTGACCTGCGGGATGGCGTAGCTGTCCCCCTGGCAGGTGACGATGAGCGCCGGGATGATCGCCAGCGTGAGCGGGATCTTGATCTTGATCGTGGTCCCGACGCCGGCCTCCGTGGAGAGGTCGATGCTGCCGCCGATCTTCTCGATGTTCGTGCGGACGACGTCCATGCCGACCCCGCGACCCGAGACGTTCGTGACCTTCTCCGCGGTCGAGAAGCCCGGCATGAACACGAGGTTCATGACCTCCTTGTCGCTCAGCCGCCCGGCCTCCTCGGCCGCCACGACGCCTCGCTCGATCGCCTTCGCGCGGACCCGGTCGAGGCGAACGCCCGCACCGTCGTCGCTGATCTCGAGGTTGACCTGCCCGCCCTCGTGGTAGGCGCGCAGGGTCAGCATGCCAGCCTCGGGCTTGCCAGCCTCGACGCGCGCGGCGCGCGTCTCGACGCCGTGGTCGACGGAGTTCCGGATGATGTGGACGAGCGGGTCCTTGATCGCCTCGAGGAGCGTCTTGTCGAGCTCGGTGTCCTTGCCCTCCATGACGAGGCGCACCTCCTTGTCCACGTCCAGGCACAGGTCGCGGACCATGCGCGGGATCTTGCTCCAGACGTTCCCGATGGGCTGCATGCGGGTCTTCATGACCTGCTCCTGCAGCTCCGTCGTGATCATGTTCAGGCGCTGGACGGTGCCGTCCAGCTCGCTGTCCCCCCGGTGGCCCGCATGCTGGAGGATCTGGTTCCGCGCCAGGACGAGCTCCCCCACCATGTTCATGAGGTTGTCGAGGATCCCGACCTCGACGCGGATCGAGCTCTCCGCCACCGAGTGCCCCCCAGCGTCGGAGGCTCCCTCGGAGCTCGCGGTCCCGCCCTCGGGAGCAGGAGCGACGGTCGGAGCGGGGCCCTCGCCAGGCTCCTCCGCGCACTCCGCGGGCTCGTGCGCCGTGGGGAGCGCCTCCGGCACCTCGCCCTCGCGGATCGCGTCCAGGACCCCGATCAGGTCCTGGAACTCGCGGTCTCCCTCCTCGCCGGTGGACTCGATGTGGGCGAGGACGTCACGCACCGCGTCGACCATGCGCAGCAGCGCGGTGGCCGCCGTCTCGTCCAGGGCGCGCTCGCCGTCCCGCAGGAGGCTGAGCAGGCTCTCGCCGGAGTGCGTCAGGCGCTCGAGACGCTCGAAGCCCAGGAACCCGCAGGTCCCCTTGATGGTGTGCACGGTCCGGAAGATGCTCGCGATGCGCTGCAGCTCGCCGGGGGCCTCCTCCAGGGCGATGAGGTCCTGGTCGAGGCGATCGAGGTTCTCGTAGCTCTCCACGAGGAACTTGGGGATGACGTCATCCACCCCGGACATGGCAGGGTCGGGGCTCGGGGCGGGGGTCGATCGGACCTGACGGAGCG
>WTJQ01000100.1:0-1507 GCA_011524785.1 Planctomycetota bacterium
AGGGTCGGAGCCACGTCCGCAAGGACCCCGTGGGGCCTCAGGTCCTGGCCGACGAGGGCGTCCCCACAGAAGAGGATCGGAACCGGGTTCAGGGTGTGCGCGGTGTGGGGCTGATCGTGGTCCACGTCCCAGAGCATCTCGGAGTTGCCGTGGTCGGCCGTGATGACCACCGTCCCTCCCTGCGCGTGGGCCGCCTCGACGATCCGGCCGATGCACGCGTCCACGGCCGCCACGGCCCGGCAGGCCGCGTCGAAGTCGCCCGTGTGGCCGACCATGTCGGCGTTGGCGAAGTTGACGATGTAGACGTCGGTCTCGCCCTTGGCCAACTGTGCAAGGAGGGCCTCGGTGACCTGCGGCGCGCTCATCTCGGGCTGCAGGTCGTAGGTCGCCACCTTGGGGCTCGGCAGCAGGATGCGCTCCTCACCGGGCAGCACGTCCTCCTTGCCGCCCGAGAAGAAGAACGTCACGTGGGCGTACTTCTCGGTCTCCGCACAGCGGACCTGGCGCAGGCCCGCGCGGCTGACGATCTCGGGGAAGAGGTCCTGGAGGTCGTTCGGCGGGAAGGCGAGCGGGTAGGGGAAGTCGGCGCGGTACTGGGTGAAGGTGGTGACCTGCGGCCGGACCCGGACCCGCCGCTCGAAGCCGTCGAACGAGTCGAAGGTGAGCGCCATGCAGAGCTGGCGAACGCGATCCGCGCGGTAGTTGAAGACGATGACGGGGTCGTCGTCCGCGATGCGCGTGCCCTCCACCGGACCGATGGTCGCCGGCTCGACGAACTCGTCACCCGTGTCGCTCGCGTGGGCCGCGGTCAGGGCCTCGAGAGGCGTGGCGAAGGCCTCCCCCACGCCGGACACGAGCAGGTCGTAGGCGCGCTCCACACGCTCCCAGCGCTGGTCCCGGTCCATGGCCCAGTAGCGCCCGACGAGGCTCACGACACGACCCGCTCCCTCCTCGGCACAGGCGTCGAGGAGGCGCTGCAGGTGCGTGGGCCCCGAGCGAGGAGGCGTGTCACGGCCGTCGGTGATCGCGTGGATCAGCACGCGGTCCGCGTCGAGCCCGCGCTGCTTCGCCATGCGAAGGAGCGCCCGCAGGTGGGCATCGCTCGCGTGGACGCCGCCATCGGAGACGAGCCCCAGCAGATGGAGCGGACGCCCGCTGGCCCGCGCGGCGTCCATGGCGCCGGTGAGGGCGGGGTTCGTGAAGAAGCTCCCGTCCTCGATGGCCGCGTCGATGCGCGTGATGTCCTGGTGGATGACGCGGCCTGCGCCCAGGTTCATGTGGCCGACCTCGCTGTTGCCCATGATCCCCTCCGGCAGGCCGACCTCCCGCCCGGAGGCGTGCAGCAGGGCGTGCGGGTAGCGGCCCAGCAGCTCGTGGAAGCGCGGGGCGGAGGCGGCGATCGCGTTGGACTCGCGAGCTTCACGGTGCCCCCAGCCGTCGAGGACGAGGAGCATCAGGGGAGGGCGCTGCATGGTCATGGGCCGCCTTGCGGTCCTTGTGCGGGATT
>WTJQ01000100.1:1607-8271 GCA_011524785.1 Planctomycetota bacterium
CCGTGCACGGGATTCTGCGGCGTGGAGCCGCGGATTGCAGGCAGAAACGCGCTCTCCCGCAGTCCCTTGTCGCCGAGGCGGCTCCTGCCCTACGGTGGCTCTCGAACCATGCAGCGTGCCCTCCTCGCCCTCGCGCCCCGCCTCCTCGTCGTCCTCCTGCTGCCGGCGATCGCCCCGCTGACCGGGTGCGCATCGCTCAACCAGGCCGTGAGCAACTTCAACACGTTCTCCGTGGAGGAGGACGTGCAGCTGGGCCGCGCGGCGTACCAGGAGACCCTGGGCGAGAGCCGGGTGCTCACGACCGGGCCAGGCGCCCAGCAGGTCCAGCGGGTGACGGCGCGCCTCGTCGAGGCCGCCCTCGTGGACGCCCCCGCGTTCGCGCAGGACTTCCCTTGGGAGGCTCGGCTCATCGACGCCCCCGAGCAGGTCAATGCCTTCTGCCTCCCCGGCGGGAAGATGGCCGTCTACACCGGCATCCTCCCCGTGGCCCAGTCGGACGCGGGGCTCGCGGTGGTGATGGGCCACGAGATCGCCCACGCGACCCTGCGGCACGGCACCAAGGCCGTCTCCCGGCAGCAGATCCTCGTCGGCGGGGTCGCCGCCATCGACCTCGTCCTCCGCGGCAGCGACCGGGACCCCGAGTACGCGACGGCCGCGGCCCTGCTCGCGACCAGCCTGATCGGGCTGAAGTACGGCCGCAGCGCGGAGCTCGAGGCCGACCGCGTGGGGCTGATCACGATGGCGCGCGCGGGCTACGACCCCCGCGAGGCGGTCGCGTTCTGGCAGCGAATGGCGGCACAGGGCGGGCAGCAGGGCCCCGAGTGGCTCTCCACGCACCCGAGCCACGGCAACCGAATCGCGCAGATCGAAGGTCTCCTGCCCGAGGCCGTGGCGATCTACGAGGCCGTCACGGCGATGCCCTGAGGGCCCTGCGGAGGGACGCCGCGAGGGCGCCTGGGGCCGCCCGATTTACAAAATCGAAACAGCCGTAAGCTACTACGGCGCAGTGACTTACCAGGGTGGGCGCCACTCGGGACGGGCACTGGTCGAGGGTGACATCTAGCTTCCCACCAGCCCGCCGGAACCCTCCGTGGGATCCGAGCCGCTGGGCCTCCCCTGGACCTGCCCCTCGACCGCCTTGAAGGTCGCGTTCGCCACTCCCGAACTCCAGAGCCTCGTCCGCCGCACCAACCTCGCGGAGGTCGCTGAGCAGCTCCCGCGCGCCCTCGCTCGCGCGGGCACCGACGTCCGCGTCTTCGTCCCCTACACGAAGGACATCGACCCTTCGATCCTGGGGACGCTGGAGACGGCCGGGGTGGTCAACATCCCGGACGGGACCGACCCGGTCCGCATCAAGCTCCTGAGGGGGCGTCTTGGCGAGCTGGAGGTCATCCTGGTGGACCACGCGCAGCTGTTCCGCTCGCGGCATCCCTACGGCGACTCCCAGGGTCCCTACGCCGACAACTGGCGCCGCTACGCGATCTTCGCGCGCGCCGTGCTCGAGGGCCTCGACGCCATCGGCTTCAACGCCGACGTGATCCACTGCATGGACTGGACCACGGGCCTGATCCCGGTCTTCCAGCAGCTCGAGTACGCCGGAAGGAAGGGACACGGAGCCGGCAAGGCCGGCACCTACTTCGCCATCCACAACCAGGCGATGCAGGGGAGCTTCGAGCGCGACATCCTCCCCCACATCAACCTGCCCCACCGCTGGTTCCAGGCCATCCAGGGCGTGGAGCTGGGTGGCAAGGTCAACTACCTGAAGGGCGGCGCGGAGTTCGCCACGATCATCGGCTCCCACTCGCCCCGGCTCGTGGCCGAGGTGGCGGACCGGCCCTTCGACGACACGGTCCTCGACACCCTGCGCCGCCGGAAGAAGGACCTCGTGGGCGTGCCCAACGGAGTGGACTACCGCTCCTGGGACCCTGCCAGCGACCCGCTGCTGGCCCAGACCTTCAGCGCCGGCGACAAGGACCCGACGGCGGGCAAGCGCAAGTGCAAGGCCTCGCTGCAGCAGGCCCTGAAGCTCGACAACGGCCCGCGGACGCCGCTCATCTGCGTGATCGGCAAGTTCGACACGGACGGCGGCTTCGAGGTCCTGACCGAGGCGCTCACTCCCCTACTGGAGCGCACGGTCCAGCTCGTGATGATGGGCCCGGGCAGCCCCGAGATCCTCGAGCGCCTGCACACGATCGAGCAGACCTTCGCCGGGCGCTGCCGGATCATCGAGGGCTACAACATCAACACCGCGCACGTGCTGCTCGGTGGCTCGGACATGCTGCTCATGCCGGCGCACTTCCACTCGGCACCGACGCTCTGCAGCATCGCGATGCGCTACGGAGTGGTCCCGGTCGCCTACGAGCACAGCGGCCTCGAGGACTGCCTCGTGGACCTCGAGCACAACCCCAAGGCCAGCAACAGCATCCTGTTCCCGCGCTGGGACCCCGAGACCATGCTCGAGCAGGGCGTGGATCGCGCCCGGACCGCGTACAAGGACCAGGCCGGCTGGAAGCAGCTCGTGCAGCGCTGCCTCGAGGTCGACATGTCCTGGGCCGCCACGGCCGAGGACCAGCTCAAGGCGTACCGCCGCGTGAAGCGCCGGCTGGGCAAGAAGTAGGCCCGAGGACGAACGACGGTGAGCCCCCAGAGCGGACGCTGGCTCGGCCTCGACATCGGAGGCACGACCGTCAAGGCGGGGGTCGTGGAGCCCGACGGCTCGTGGGAGCGGTCACCCGAGGTCCTGCCGACCGAGCTCGCCGGCGGGCCCGCGCCGTTCCTCGACGCCCTCGCGGACTTCGCGCGCGGCTTCGGCGCCGTGAACGGCATCGGGATCGGCTGCCCGGGGGTCTTCGATCCTGCGACGGGCGCACTCCGCGCCAGCGCGAACCTCCAGCCCCTGGTGGGCTCGATCCTGGGGCCCGAGCTCGAGCAGCGCCTCGGCCTCCCGAAGGGCTCGGTCCGCGTGGGCAACGACGCCAACCTCGCCGCGTACGGCGAGCAGTGGAAGGGCGCGGGCGTTGGGCTCGACGACCTCTGCCTCGTCACCCTCGGAACGGGGATCGGGGGCGGCCTGATCCTGGACGGGCGCCTCTACGGCGGGACCCACGGGATGGCCTGTGAGATCGGGCACCTCGTGGTCGTCCCGCGCGAGCAGGGCGGGCTGCCCTGCGGCTGTGGGAGCGCCGGCTGCCTGGAGACGTTCGCCTCGGCGACTCACGCGCGCCGGAGGGCCCGCGAGGCAGGCCTGACCGACGACCTCGAGGAGCTGTGCGCCCGCGGCCGCGCGGCGGAGGGACCCGAGCGCGCCCTGCTGCACGCGATCGGCCGGGACCTCGGCCGCGGCCTCTCCTACGTCGTCTCCCTCCTCGACGTGACCGACTTCATCGTGGGCGGCGGCTTCAGCGGCGCCCTCGATCTGCTCCTCCCTGGCATCATGGAGACCATGGAGGCCCGCCGCTACGGAACCCCCGAACCCCGCGTCGTGCGCGCGGCGCTGGGCGAGGACGCCGGATGGATCGGCGCTGCTCGGCTGGCGGGGGACCCTGCGTGACGGGCGGCTGGCTGGAGGAGGTCCGCTCCCTCGTCGGACCGCGGGGGGTGGTCACGCGCACGAGCGCGGTCGCCTACGAGTCCGATGGCCTGACCATGGAGCGTGGCGAAGGCGCCGCGGTGGTCCTGCCGCGGGACACGGCCGAGACCGCGCGCGTGATGCGCGTGCTCGCGCGCCACGGGGTCCCCATCGTGCCCCGCGGGGCCGGCACCGGCCTCTCGGGCGGTGCGACGCCGGTCAGCGGCGGCGTGACCATCGGCACCGCGCGCATGCGCGGCGTGCTGGCGATCGACGCCCTCGAGCGCACGGCGCACGTGCAGGCCGGGGTGGTCAACGCCGACCTCTCACGCGCCACGGCGCCCCACGGGCTCTTCTATGCGCCGGACCCCTCCAGCCAGGCGGCCTGCACGCTCGGCGGCAACGTGGCCAACAACTCGGGCGGCCCCCACTGCCTCCTGCACGGCAACACCAGCCGCCACGTGCGCGGGCTCGTGCTGGTCGACGCCTCGGGCGAGGTGATCGACCTCATGCCGACCGGCCCCGATCCGGAGGGCCTCGACCTGGTTGGCGTCACCGTCGGGAGCGAGGGCATGTTCGGGGTCGTCGCCGAGGTCCTGCTCAACCTGCAGCCGCTCCCCGAGACGGTCGAGACCGTGCTCGCGGTCTTCCCCACCCTCGATGCCGCCTGCGACTGCGTCACCGACGCCATCGCCGCGCGGCTCGAGCCGAGCGCCATCGAGATCCTCGACCGGCTCACGATCGAGGCCGTCGAGGACTCCGTCTTCGCGGCCGGCTATCCGCGCGAGGCCGAGGCGGTGCTGCTGGTCGAGGCCGAGGGAGGCGCCGCCGAGGTGGACGCCACCGTCGCCGACCTGGTGGCGCTCGCCGAGCGGCACGGTTGCATGGAGGTCCGGCGCGCGCAGGATGCCGGCGAGCGGGCGCGACTCTGGGCCGGGCGCAAGGGCGCCTTCGGGGCCATGGGGCGCGTCGCGCCCGATCTCTACGTGGCCGACGTGGTGGCGCCGCGGACCCGGCTGCGCGAGATCGTCGCGCTGTCCACGGAGATCGCGCGCGAGCGCGGCCTGAAGCTCGCCAACGTCTTCCACGCGGGGGACGGCAACCTGCACCCCAACATCAGCTACGACCGCCGGGACGAGGACGAGGTGCGCCGCGTCCTCGAGGCGGGGCGCCTGATCATGGAGGCGTGCATCGAGCGCGGGGGCTCCCTGACCGGCGAGCACGGCGTGGGCCTCGAGAAGCAGGCGCACATGTGCGACGTCTTCGGGGACGACGACCTCGGCGTGATGCACCGGGTGCGGGACGCGGCCGACCCCGAGCGGCGCCTGAACCCTGGCAAGACCCTGCCGGTGCGCGCGTGTCGCGAGGCGCGTGGCACAGGCCTCCCGACCGACCCGCGAGAGGTGGCGCTGTGAGCGCGGCGGGGCTCGATCCCCATGCCGCTCTGGTGGAGGACCTGCGAGGCCAGGTGCTCGAGGCCAGCGCTGCTGGGAGGCGGCTCACTCCCGTCGGCGGCCGGACCCAGCTCGGCTGGTGCCGCCCCGACCACGACGGCCGCGGCGGGCGGGGGTCGCTGGACCTGTCCGGCCTGCGCGGGGTCGTGGAGTACGAGCCCGGCGAGGGCACGGTCACGGCCTGGGCAGGGACCCCTTGGAGCGAGCTGGCGACGACCGTCGCGGTCGGAGGCCACCGGCTCCCCGCCGACCTCTGCACGCGGCCGGGCTCGACCGTGGGCGGGGTCCTCGCGAGCGGACGCTCGGGACCGGACCGCTTCCAGGCCCAGGCCCTGCGCCACCACGTGCTCGGCATGCAGGTGCTCGTCGGGGACGGGACCGTCGCCCGCAGCGGCGGCCGCCTCGTCAAGAACGTCACGGGCTTCGACCTGCACCGCCTGCACGTCGGCGCCCGCGGGACCCTGGGGGCGATCCTCGAGGTCAGCCTGCGGCTCCGCCCCCTGCCCGAGTGCGAGGCGGTGGTGGCCCTGGAGGCGACGGAGCTGGACGCAGCCCTCGACGCCGTCGCCGACCTGGTGCGGGCGGGCGCGCGGCTCCAGTGGGGCACGCTCCGTCCGGGCGCGTCCGGCCCCCTCCTCGAGCTCGGCCTCGACGGGCGCCGGAGCCAGGTCGAGCAGGACGCGGCCGCGGCGGCAGCAGCGCTCGGATCCACCGCGACGATCGCGTGGGACGCCGACGCCGCGGTACGCCGCGAGGCCACGCGCGACATGGGCTGCGAGGACGGGTACGCGTGGGAGGTGCAGGGCACTCGAGCCGCGATCCTGAGCCGCGCCGCCGGCGGCTGCCCGCAGGACAGCTGGTTCGACCTGCTCAGCGGCCGGCAGCTCACGAGCACGCGCCCCTCGGAGGCGCCGGGCCTGCGCGTCCGCAGGCTCGCCGATGCCCCCACGGTCCCCGATCGCCGGGGCCACGCCTGGGAGGAGCGCATCCGCTCGCAGCTCGACCCCGCCGGCGTGTTCGCGATGGGGTCGCAGCAGCCGGCCGATGAGGAGGTGTCGGCATGACGAGCAGCGCCCTGGACTACGCCCGCACGCTGGACTGCATCCACTGCGGGCTGTGCCTGAACTCCTGCCCCACCTACCGGCTCTCGGGTCGCGAGGACGAGAGTCCCCGCGGCCGCATCCACCTGATGCGAGCGCAGGCCGAGGGACGGCTGGAGGCCGACGCGAGCTACGCCGCCGACCTCGAGTCGTGCCTGGTGTGCCGCAACTGCGAGACGGCCTGCCCCGCCGGCGTCGAGTTCGGCGCGCTGATGGAGACCGCGCGGGACGCGCTCCCGGCTCCCGGCCCCCTCGGACGCCTCCTCCGCTGGGTGGGCTTCGGCAAGGTGCTGCCGTCCCGCCGCATGCTCGCCCTCGCCGCGTCGGCCATCCGCCTGAGCCAGCGGCTGGGGCTGGTCCGGCTGGTCGCCCCCCTGCTCGGGGCCCGAGGCCGTGCACTGGCCGCGACGCCTGCATTCCCGCCCGCCGAGCAGCGGCGCGCGCTGCCTGCGCGCACGCCGGCCCGCGGGGAGTCCCTGGGCGCGTGCGCGGTGCTCGAGGGCTGCGTCCAGCGCGAGCTCTACGGCCGCGTCAACCGCGCC
>WTJQ01000448.1 GCA_011524785.1 Planctomycetota bacterium
AGGGGGCCCGGAGGAGGGGCTGGCAGGTCGCCGGCGTGGAGCTGTCCCCGCCCGCCGCGCGCTACTCGCGCGAGGAGCTCGGGCTCGAGGTCTTCGAGGGCTGGCTGGCCGATGCTCCCTACGAGCCGGGCCGCTTCGACGTCGCCGTCGCCGACAACGTCCTCGAGCACACCACCGACCCGCGTGAGACGCTCCGCCAGCTACGCGAGCTCGTGCGCCCGGGTGGGCACGTGCTCGTCGTGGTGCCCAGCTACGTGAACTCGGGCATCTTCCGGCTGCTGCTGGCCGCCCGGCGAGTTCTCCCCCGGCGCCTGCTGGGCCCCGAGCTCTGCTCCATGCTCAAGTTCGGCGATGGGGACGGCGGGTTCCCGTACCACATCCTCGAGTTCGATCGCCCGACGCTCGTGCGCCTCGTGGAGAGCGCTGGGCTCGAGGTCGTGTCCGTCGAGGGTTCGGTCCCGCGCCCCGCGCACCTCTTCAAGCGCGAGGACCTCTCGACCTCCGAGCGCTTCCTGCGGACCGTGTTCGTCGTGCTGGACCGCCTGATGAAGCTTCGGCTCGCCCCCGCGGCCAGCCTGCGACTCCTCGCCAAGCGCCCGGTGTCCTGAGCCGACGCGCGGGGTCCCGCGCGCCCCCTCGTCACTCGATCGAGTAGCCGGCCGCGGGGACCCCGCGATCCAGCACGAGCTCACGCGTCGTGGCGTCGATCAGGCGCGCCTCGGGGCTGACACCGGGGAGAGCGTACCCACCGTCCTCGCGGCGCCTCGGGACCGCATGGGAGCCACGGCCGAGGGGAGCGCCGTCCTCATCCACGAAGATCACCATGCGGCCGGTCGCCCCCGTACCCCCGTCCGCGTCCTGAACGAGGGTGAGCCCAAGCCCCGGCTCGAGTGCAAGGGGCGCACCGAGGGTCACCTCCACCGGCGCGAACGCCACGTCCCGCGCCGCTCCGCCCCCGACCTCCGCTCGCAGCCAGGCGAAGTAGGCTCCGTCGGGCACCAGCGGAGGCTGGCCGAAGATCACGTGTCCCTCCGGTCGGAAGTCCACGCTGAGGTCGATGCGCTCCCCCTCACCGAAGAGCGTCAGGAGGTGCGGGCCGCGGGTCGGCCATGCCTCCGGCGCCGCGAGCTGGAGCGGTCCGCCCCGCACGACGCGGAGCCGGGGCTCGAGCAGGACGCCGGTCGGTGCCTCCAGGGTCATGGGCTCGAAGCCCCTCACCAGCCATCCCTCGGCGGCGACGACCACGTCCAGGGCCCACGGCCCACGGCCCAGCCCCTGGACCTCGACGGGCCGGTCGTGGGCGAAGGGCACGCGGAACGAGAGCGCGGGCAGGCGCAGCTGGGCGGCGCCGACCTCGTGGAGGACGAGCTCGAGGGGTGGGCCCTCCTCGCTCGAGGGACGCACGACCTCGGGCTCCACCCGCAGCGAGGCCGGAGCGGGTCCGAGCCCGGGCAGGAGCCCCATCCAGAGGGAGCCTCCCTCGCGCGCCTGCAGCTCGGCCACTGAGCCGAGACGGAGCGTCGAGGGTGCGATCTCCTCCAGCGCGGCGAGGCGTAGCGGCCCCGGGGTGACGCCGTCGAACGCGACTCCGGAGAAGCGGCCGAGCAGGGACTCCTGCTGGCAGCGCGCGCCGTCCGCGAGGAGCGCCCAGCCACCGGGGATCGTCTCGGTCCAGGCGCTCGCGCGATCGGGCTCCCCCAGGGGCAGGACCACGGAGCCGGGAGCCACGAAGCTCCCCGCGAGCCGCGGCTCGATCGGCCCAGGCCCCGCACCCGCCGCAAGCCAGCCGATGGGCCGGTCACAGGACCAGCGCGCCTCGCCGGGCTCCACGAGGAGCCGCCCGCCGCTCGCACGCAGCGGCACGATGCGCCGCCACAGAGGACAGTCTCCCTCGTCCATCGCGAGCCGTGCGGCCCGCGCGAGGTCCCGGCGGTCGAGACCGAAGAGCACCGACGGATCCACCGCCGAGAGCCCCTCCATGAGCCGCAGCACCAGCAGCGGATCGTCGAGCTCCGGGAGGCCGTGCCCCACGTCGAGCGTCAGGCTCTCCTCACCCGGCGAGGCGATCCGCAGCCACGCAGCCTCACCCGGACCGGCCTGCTCGGCGTCCGCCGCGGGAACGGCCCAGAGCCGAAGGGGCCCCTCCACCCCGATGGCCGGCACGTGGTCGGGCGCGGAGGCGAACCACCACGTCCTCCCCGAGAGCTCCTCCAAGAGCGGCACGACCACGGCCTCGGGGAGCGGCGCCCCATCGGCACGCGTCGCCTGCGGAGGCTCAGGAGCACAGGCCGCGAGCGCGAGCAGGGCCCACGCCGTGCGCACGGCCACCGAGTCGACCCTCCTCTTCCGTCGACCTTGGAGCTGTCTCATCGCTCTCCTCCCCGCAGGACGGCCTCGCGGAGGCGCGTCGGCACGGCTGCGAGCGCCTGATCGAGGCGACTGATCTCGTCCGCCCAGCGCGGCGCCCCTGGCTGGGCATCCACCCGAACGCACTCGGCTGCGAGGGCCTCGGCCACGATGGGCTGCAGCTCGACCGGGACGATCGCGTCCATGGCGGCCTCTGGCCAGCTCACCGTGCTCCGGCCGTCCGCGAGCCCGATGCCCAGGCCCTGGTAGAGGGCACGGCGGTGCAGGGGCGCGGCACGACGGAACAGCTCGGCGAACCGCGGGGCGTCCGGTGGGTGGCCGCGGCCCACGATGCGTCCGGCGAACCTCCCCAGCGACCGTCCGCCAAGCGACAGCCCCTCCTCGTCCAGCAGGCCAGCCTCGAGCAGGCGGCGGGCGAGGTCCTCGTGCAGGGCGAGGTGGCGCGGCACGTCGTGCGCCAGCGTGGGGTAGTCCTGCAGCCAGCAGGCCCCCTCGACCACGGCGGCCGCCAGCGGATGCCCTCCCTTGACGAGCGCCGCGAGGCCTTCCACGAGGGCTCCCCGCGCGCGCTCGCCGTTCCCGACGAGGGTCCTGAGGCCGCTGCCCGCCCCCCGGGCCCAGTCGAGTTGGAACGCCGGAGGCACGCCAGCGAGCAGGGCCTCCAGATCGAGCGGCGAGGCGTACGAGGCCAGCGGGTCCACGCCCTTGCGCTCGTCCGCGGTGACCCTTCCGTCCCCGTCGGCGTCCGCGCGCATCACGACCTGCTTCTGGGCGGCGTAGAAGCCCAGGGTGCGGTGGAGGCGCTGGCGCTCGAGGCGCGGGAGGTCCGCTGCGATCCGGAGCCGCTCCTCGAACGGCACGCCCGAGGTCTCCATGAAGAGGCCACGCGCGTACTGCTCGAAGTTGTAGCCCTCGTAGCGCGCCCCGATCCCGCGGTCCTCACCAGCCTCCAGGGCTCGCCCCAGGGGAACCAGCCCGAGCAGCCCGAGTCCCAGCAGCGTGACCCCGGCGAGCCCACGCGGCCTCGGCAGGGACAGCGCCAGGGCCACCACCAGCACCCCCAGGAGGTGGAAGTGCGGGAGGAAGTACCGGTACCCGCCAACGGCCACCGGATCACGGTGCAGGCCGTTCTGCAGGTCGGACAAGGCGAAGGCCACCGCGGCCAGGGGGGTCCAGGCGATGAGGGGGAACCAGCGGATCCCCGCGTAGGCCGCCTGGCCATCAGCATCGGTTCGCCCGAGCAGGCCCCGGGACAGGACCAGCCGCAGGGTCCTCACCACCACCGGCAGGCCGATGGCGAGCAGGACGATGAACCAGAGCGCTCTCAGGAGCTCGCCCCAGTGGGAGACTTCCAGCCCGGGGAACGGCGCGCGGACGAGGTCTGGCCCGAGGAACGCCAGGAGCCGCTCCAGGAAGCCGCTGACCTCCCCCCGGGACGGCGCCGAGCTGAACTTGGTCAGCAGGAAGTCCGAGCCGCGCGTCGCCACCGCGAGGTTGATCAGCACGAGCGGCGAGACCCCGAGCAGGAAGCCAGGCGCCGCGCTGCGCAGGTCACGCAGCCACGGGCGCAGCCCGCGTGCCACCAGGTGCGTCCCGGCCATGCACCCGACCGGGATGACCGCCCCGAGGAAGACGAACACGTTGAAGCCCGCGGTGAACCCCGCGAGGAGCCACCAGCGCCACGCGCCGGGAGCACCCGCGCGCCGCATGGCCGCGTCGAACGCCCACAGCGCGGCGGTGAGGTAGAACAGGTTCTCGAAGTGATTCCCAGTGCCGATCACCGAGTACTTCTGCAGCAGCTCCGTCGGCCCCATCGCGAACAGGGCCGCGGCCGCGAGGGCCGCGACGTCGCCGAGGAGCCCGCGCACCCAGCCGAACAGGAGCAGGATCACGCCGACCCCGTAGAGCAGCGGGACGAGCTTGAACGTCAGGTAGGAGGGCCCGAACAGGGCGAACAGCGGCGCCGCCAGGGCTCCGTTGATGAAGTACCCCGCCGAGTTGTCGTAGTGGATGCCGAGCGGCTGCTCGAGACCCAGCTCGAGGATGCGCCCCACGGTCCCCGACACGTACAGCTCGTACATGGGGAAGACGACGTGGTCGAAGGCCCGGTCGAGCCAGGCGTACCGGATCGCCACGTGGAGGGCCACGATGGCCGCCAGGAGGCCGAGCAGGGGCCCGCGCCCGAAGCGGCGAGCGGCGCGCACGGGCACCCCGCCGGTAGCGGCGACCTTTCCGACGGGGCTGCCCATGACGGGATCCTATCGACCCGGTGCAGGGCGATTCGAGAGGCGCGAGGGAGTGCCACCCTCCTCCGAGTTCGAGTGCGGGACATGGGTCCACACGGCCGATGAACGTATTCTCGGGGCCCCATGAACCTGTCCACCATGCGTCGCATCGACGCCCTCGTCGGGCGTCCCCTGTGCCTGCTCGCGGGCGCCTGGGCGCGCGTGGTCGACCGCCTGCAGCCCAAGCGGCAGCAGGGGGATCCAGGTCGCATTCTGTTCGTGGAGCTGTCCGAGATGGGCAGCACCATCCTCGCGGCCCCGACGATCCAGCGAGCACGCGCGCTGTCGGGTCAGCAGCCCTGCTTCGTGATCTTCGAGAAGAACGTCGCGTCGCTGAGGCTCCTCGGGCTCTTCGACGAGGCGGACATCTTCTGCTTCCCGGACACCAGCCTGGTCGACATGGCCGAGGGCCTCGTGCGCTTCCGGCGCTGGTGCCGCGACCGGGGAGTGACCACGGTGGTGGACCTGGAGCTCTTCGCCCGGGTGTCCTCGCTGCTGTCGGTGGCGAGCGGAGCCCGCCAGCGGGTCGGCTTCGACAACTTCCGCGCCGAGGGCCTCTATCGAGGCAACCACCTCACCCATCGGGTCGCCTACAACCCCTACCAGCACATGTCGGCCAACTTCATGGCCCTGCTGGACGCCCTGGAGGGGCCCGCCTGCGACGAGCCGGGGCCCAAGCGAGAGCCGCGCAGCAGCCAGCAGGTGGTCGGCGCTCCCGTCAAGCTCGACCGCCAGGAGCACCTGCGCGCGGAGCTCGAGGCCCGCTGCGCCCTGCCGGAGGACGCGCGGCTGATGGTCCTGAACCCCGAGGCGGGCGCCCTGCTCCCGATCCGCAACTGGCCCCGCGGGCGTTACGTCGAGCTCGCCCAGCGCCTGCTCGAGGAGGATCCCCGGAACGTCGTGGTCCTCATGGGCGTCCCCGATGGGCACGACACGATCCGTGAGATCCACGCGGGCGTGGGCGATCCCCGCTGCGTCGACTTCGTCGGGTGCACCCGCGACCTGGACGACGTCCTCCAGCTCTGCCACATGGCGGAGGTCCTCGTGACCAACGACTCGGGCCCCGCTCACTTCGCGACCCTCACCCCGGTCGGAGTGGTGACCCTCTTCGGGCCGGAGACCCCGGTCCTGTACGGGCCGCGCGGGCCGCGCGCCGTCAACCTGCACGAGCCCCTGGCCTGCAGCCCGTGCCTCACCGCATTCAACCACCGGAACTCCGGCTGCACTGACAACGTCTGCCTCCAGGCGATCACGGTGGAGCAGGTGCTGGAGGCCGTGCACGGCCTGGCAGCGGGGCGGAGGCTGCCGGCATGAGTGCGGCCGGCCGCATCGAGGTCAGCTGCGCCCTCTGCGGGTCCAACGCCTCGACCCCGCACCTCGAGCGCGACGGCTTCAAGGTCGTCCGCTGCGCGGGCTGCGGCCTGCGGTACGTGAACCCGCGCCTGGACGAGGGGAGCCTCGAGGCCGAGTACAACGACCAGAAGGCGTCCCCCACGCCCTACTACCTGGAGACCGCTCCCGAGGATCGGCGGACCTTCCTCGATCGGCTCGCGCGCCTCGAGCGCCATCGCGCACCGGGAGACCTGCTCGACCTGGGCTGCGGTCCCGGGACCATGCTCGCAGCGGCGGCCGAGCGCGGCTGGCGCCCGGTGGGCGTCGACCTGAACCGCACGAGCGTCCAGCACGCCGTCGACCAGGGACTCGAGGCCCACGCGGGGCTCTTCCCGCACCCGGCCCTCGAGGATCGCGCCTTCGACGCGGTGACGATGAACGACTTCATCGAGCACGTGCCGGACCCGATCGGGATCCTGCGCCAGGTGCACGACGTCCTGCGTCCTGGCGGGCTCGCCTTCCTCACCACGCCGGACGCAGGCTCCCTGGTGGCGCGCCTCACGGGCTCCTCGTGGCTGCACCTCAAACCGCGCGAGCACCTGAACTACTTCGACCGCGGCGACGTGCAGCGGCTCGCGGAGGCCTCCGGACTCGAGGTGGTCTGGCTCGGGGCCATGGGCCGCCGCCGGAGCCTGCGCGTGGTACGGGATCGACTCCAGGGCTACTCCCGCCTGGTGGGTGCCGTGACCGGGGCCCTGCTCCCCGAGGGGCTCGCGGCCCGGACCCACGTGCCCATCAACCTCGGGGACGAGGTCGGCCTGATCGCCCGGCGCCCCGAGGGCTCCTGACCCGTGGAGGTCCCTGCGCCTCGGATTCCCCTCGTGGCCGCGCTCCTCGCGGTCTGCGCCTTCGGTCCGGCAGCCCTTGGGGGGTTCGCCTACGACGACCTCGAGGCGATCCGCGGCAACCCCGTCATCGAGGGCGGCGCGCCCTGGTGGACGGCCTTCACGCGGGACTACTGGGAGCACCTGGGGGCCGCCGGCCACTGGCGCCCCACCGCGACCCTGACCCTTCGCCTGGTCCACCTGGCGGCCGGTGAGAGCCCTGCCGCCCAGCACGCGGCCTCTGTACTCCTGCACGCCGCGGCCGCCGCCCTGCTCGGGTCCCTTCTCCTGCGCCTTGGCCTCGCCGCCCGGGCAGCCGCGGCAGCGGCCGTCCTGTTCGCCATCCACCCTGCCCTGGCGGACGGCGTCGCGTGGATCAGCGGCCGCAGCTCGCCCGTGTCGGCGGTTGGCGGCCTGCTGGGCCTCCACATGCTCGCGCGGACGCGTGGCTCCGGGTCCACGTGCCTCGCCGCGGCCGCGACGGTCCTGCTCGCCGCCCTCGGCAAGGAGGACGGCCTGGCCTTCGCTCCGGTGGCGGCGCTCATGGCCGCCAGACTGGGGCGGATCCGCGCCGGACTCCTCGGAGCGGCCCTGGGCGTCCTGTCCTGGTCGCTCCTGCGACTGATCACGTATGGCGAGGCGCTCCCGAGCGCGCCGAGCTCGCCCCTGGCTGCCCTCGGCCTCATCGAACGCGCGACCATTGGCGGCTGGGCCTGGCTCGGGGGCCTGCGGGCCCTCGCCGCGCCCATCGCCCTCGTTCCGGGCCGAGCCCCGCTGCATGCGGAGGAGCTGGCCGCCGCGTGGCCACTGCCTGGCCTGCTGATGGCCCTGGCCCTCCCCACGCTCGGACTCGTCCTCTCAGCGCGCGCGCTTCGATCCCCACGCGCCCTCGCCCTGGCCAGCGCTGGGACCGCCTGCCTGGCCACCGTCCCGACCCTGCAACTCGTCCCCGCGGGTGAGGTCTTCGCGACCCGCTTCCTCTACCTGCCCCTCCTGTTCGCGGCCCCCGCCCTCGGGCTCGCGCTGGGACGTCTGCCCCTCGCCGCGCACGCCGCCCTCACCGGGCTCCTGGTCGTGCTCAGCTGGACCGCCAGCTCTCCCTACGCCAGTCGGGAGGCCTACTGGCAGGCGCGCGTCGCGTTCGAGCCCGAGGACGAGCGCGCCTGGAACGCCCTCGGGAACGCAGCCCTCGAGGCCGGCGACGGCGCGCTCGCCGAGGAGCGCCTGCTCCGCGCGCTCGAGGCGCAGCAGCACGCTTCCGAGGTTGCGATGGGCCACCGGGTTCGCTGGCCCTCGGA
>WTJQ01000114.1:0-1171 GCA_011524785.1 Planctomycetota bacterium
GAGGGGGAGCGCGGAGAGCATCGCCCCCCAAGCCTAGCGGCTGCCCACGACCGTCGGGCGCCAGACTCGCAGCATGGAGAGGGCGTCCTAGAATCCCGACATGCGCTCGACCCTCCTCCAGGCAGCCTCCCTCCTTCTCGCCTCCTGCGCGGCCCTTCCAGGGACCTCCGGGGACCAGGTCCTCGACGCCGCCGGCGCCCCGGTCGCCCTCGAGGCGATGGTCAGTGAGCTGGCCGCGGCCGACGTGGTCTTCCTGGGCGAGGAGCACGACTCGGACGGCGTGCACGCTCTGCAGCTCGAGGTCCTCCAGGCCCTGCACGCCGCGCGAGGCGGAGCCGTCGTCCTCAGCATGGAGATGTTCGAGCGCGACGCCCAGGGGTCCCTCGACCTCTACCTGGATGGCGGCCTCACCGAGGAGGAGTTCCTCGCGCGCACGCGCCCGTGGCCCAACTACGCCGAGCACTACCGCGGCGCGATCGAGTTCGCCAAGGCCGAGGGCATCCCCGTCCTCGCGGGCAACGCCAAGCGCGCCCTCGCCTCGCGCGTCTCCCGTGAGGGCACGGCAGCCGCCCAGGGGGATCCTTGGGGACCGCGGCAGGTGATCCCCATGGGGGGCCGCTACGAGGAGCTCTTCATGGAGGTCATGTCCCAGATGGCGGGGCACGGCCAGGCCATGCCGACGGCCCGCATGCGGCGCTTCTTCGAGGCCCAGTGCTACAAGGACGAGGCCATGGCCGAGGCCATCACCGATCACCTCGCGGCCGTCGCCCCAGAGCGTCCCCTCGTGGTGCACTGGTGCGGCCGCTTCCACAGCGACTTCGGCCTGGGGACGGTGGAGCGCGTTGCGCGGCGCCGGCCGGACCTCGCGCTCGCCGTCGTGAGCGGGCGAAAGCGCGCGAACGGCGACTACGACTCCGAGGAGGACGCCGGCCGCGGCGACTTCCTCTGGATCACGCAGCGCTGAGCGTGGCGCCCGGCCGCGACGCGCGCTGCCCTGCCGCCGCTCGGATCCAGAGCGACTGGCCAGCCGGGCGCGAGCGCTCGTGGCTCTCAGCCCGGCTGATCGGCGCTCGCGCGACGAGAGCCGATCGTCAGCCAGGCCTCAGGGGCCGATGCGGATGATCTGCATGGCCGCGCCCGGGACGACCTTGAGGGCGCCGGGCATCCCTGG
>WTJQ01000114.1:1271-8161 GCA_011524785.1 Planctomycetota bacterium
GCGGCCTCCTCCATCCAGCCGAGCAGCCCGCTCGGGCGGCTCTCCTGGGCGAGCTCGGCGGCGAGCTCGAGGGCGCGGGTCGCCCCGTCACGCTCGGCGATGCGGCGTAGGGCCGGGACCTCGCGCTGGAACCCGAGACGGCGCTCTGCGAGGAGGTCCTCCTCGATGCGGTCGCGCGCCTCGAACGCGCCGGCGCGGGCATTCAGGTCGGCGACCCAGAGCGGGCTGCGTGCCAGTCGATCCTCGCGCGCGGCGAGGGCGGCACCGAGGACGCGCGCACGGTCGAGCTCGCCCCGCTCGAGGCGCCGCAGGCCACACACCGCCAGGGCCCGCACGCCGTTGTCCGGCCGGATGCGCTCCTCCGAGAGCCAGGTGAGGAGCGCGTCCTCGACGGCGGTCAGGAGTCGACCGCCCGCCTCGCCGGCGCACAGCTCCGGGGCGAGCAGGCGTCGCAGGTCCTCGTCCCTCAGAGACCCAGGCTCGCCGGGCTCCGAGCGGTAGAACACCTGCTCGGGCTGCTTCACCTCGTCCTCGGGAAGCCGCGCGATCCCGACCTCGAGGGCTCGGACGGCTCCGTCGAGCTCGCCGGCATGGGCGAAGAGGGCCGCGCTGCGGAGAGCCACGCTGCGCCGCAGTCCCTGCGAGAGGTCGATGCTGCTCTCGCAGAGCGCCCGGGCACGGCGGAAGGCCTCCTTCGGACCCGCGAGCTCCTCCCACACGCGCAGGCGCTCCAGCTCGGCCTGCTCACGGGCCCACGGGTAGTTCGGCGCGACGGACAGGCCGAGGATGGACTCGACGAGCTCCAGGCGACGGTCCTCGGAGATGACCTCCTTGGCCTCCTGCACCAGCTCGGTCACCGTCACCGTGCTGCCCTGCTCCTCGAACGGGCTGAAGGAGAAGCGTGCGCTCTCGCCCGCGCGGGTCGCGCACCAGCGATAGAGGCGGACCGCTTCCTCTTGCGCGCCAGCGCGCGCCAGGACGCGGGCGAGCCGTCGAGCCTGCGCCGCGTCCAGGGGGCTCACCGCCCCCACCAGCGTGCGGACGACCTCGCGGGCGCCCTCGAGCTCTGGAGCCTCGTCCAGCAGCGCGAGCAGCTCCATCTGGCCCCGCTTCCCGAGCTCGCCGTCGGCGAGGGCAGCGATCCGGTCCGTCGCGGCGACCTCCAGCCCCCTCGCGGCCGCATCGGCATCCGCCACGGCCTCGACCACCAGCTGCTCGCCGTCGAGCCCAGCACCGTCCTGCGTCTGGAGCACCCGGCGCAGCTCCTCCACCACCTCGGGGTAGCGAGTGAGGATCGCGAGGGCGTCGGGACGCTCCTGCACCCTGCGCTCGATGGAGTCCTGCCACTGGGAGAGGCCGCCGGCCGGGACGGGCTCCTCGGGGGTGGCCTCGGGCTCGGTGGAGGCCTCGCCGTCCGTTGCTCCGTCCGCGACCGCCTCGGCCGCGGTGGAGCCGGACCCATCGTCGTCGCCCTCACCCTCGACAACGGCTTCCTCGGCGGCCTCTCCGCTGTCCTCCTCGGGGAGCCCCTCTCCTCCTTCAGCGGTGGCGGCCTCGGCCGCACCGTCGTCCTCGGCAGCGTCGTCCTCGGAGCTGTCGTCATCAGCCGCCTCCTCCTCGGACGGGACCTCACCCACCCAGCGGAAGCGCCCCATGGGGCTCGGCCCGTAGCGCAGGACGGGGAACGGGGACTCGGGCTCGATCCCGACCTGGAACTCGCGCCAGAACCGACGCAGCACCCGGGCGGCCCGCGGCGCGTCGCCCTTGCGCAGGGCCTCCGCCACGGCCTGGGGACTCGCGGCCAGGTCGTCCTCCTCAGCGGCACCCTGAAGCGCCGCAGCGCCCAGCGGTCCCCCCACGATCGAGATCGCAGCCGCGGGCGCCATGGCCACGGCAGGCGTCGAACCCACGGCCGCGGTCGACCCCGCGACGACGGTCACCGCCGGCTGCGCGGGCACGAGGGCCACTGCGGGAGCCGAGCCCCCGGCGGCGACGAGGGGCGCGGCGGGCATCATCCCCACCGCAGGCACGGCGTCCTCCGGGGCGACCGACTCGTCCTCGGGGGTCGGAGCCTCCTCGTCAGCACCCGTCCGCTCGAGTCGGACCGCCAGCGCCTCGGCGTGCATGCCCGCGGAGCGCAGGCGTCCCTCGAGCTGCTGATAGAGGCCCTCGCGGATCTCGGGGTCGGCCTTGAGGTCGAGGAGCAGGCGGGCCACCCGCTCGAACGGCCGCAGCCCGCGCACCTTGCGGAGGCTCTCCTCCAGCAGGAGCTCGTCCTCGGGGAAGCGGTCCGGGACCGTGCTCCAGAGCGCCGTCAGGTCGGGGTGGGACTCCCAGGCACGCACGCCCGCCCGCGCTGCCACCAGCTGCGCCTCGAGGTCGAAGGCCGCCCGCGGCGCCATGTCCGCGAGGACCACCTCCAGGGCGTCCGCATGGTCCGGGGCGAGACGCTCGAGGATGAGCTCCCGGGTCCGCACCTCCTCCCAGTTGGCCCCGTCGGCACGCGGAGGAAGGACCACCAGCAGCTCGCGGGCGAGGTCCAGGGCCTCCTCGGTCCGTCCCAGCTTGTCGAGCACGATGGCCCGCGTCCCGCGAATCCGGTTGTCGCCGGGGTTCTGCTCCAGCCACGCGTCCAGCGGGGCCAGGGCGGCCGGCTGGTTCGCGCTCTGTTCCCCGACGTTCGAGAGGAACGAGGTGATGTACTCCGGGGCGTCCGAGTAGGCGTCGGGAGCGAGCTCGCGGACGGCCTCGAGGAACGCCTCCGGCAGCTCGTCCTGGGACTGCTGCACGCACGTGATGAGCACGTTGGCCCTCATCTCGGCCGGCACCCGCGGCCAGGTCGAGCGCAGCGCGGAGGCACGGGCCTCGACCGGCAAGAGCTCCAGGATCGTCGGCAGGGCGTAGAACTGCCCCGAGCGCTCGAGGAGGTCGAGGGCCTGCTCCTCGTCGACGAACTGCTCGCCGGTACGGCGCTGCACCTCGGCGATGGTCGGCGCGTAGTCGGCGCGCCTCGCGGGATCCTCGAGGACGCGTCCCACGAGGTACTGGTGGAGCGCGCGCGCCCGCTCCTCGTCGAGCCCGCGGGTGATCGAATCGAGCGCCGCCGAGGCCTCGTAGGACCCACGCCCCTCGTCCATGGCGAGCCGCAGCCACTGGCGCCCCACGCGGAGGGCCGCGTCCTGGTCGCCGAGCCAGCGCGCAGCTCCGAAGAGCGTCCCGAGACGCGGCAGGTCGGACGCCTCGCCCTCGCCGTACTCGATCCGGAGCAGCAGCTCGCGCACGCCGGCCTCGTCCCCGGAAGCGACCAGCGGCAGGATCGAGCGCAGGGCCTCCTCGATGCCGAGGGCCTGGCCCGAGACGAAGCCGCCTCGTCCCACCAGCGCGCCGAGGGAGGCGAGGCGCTGCTCGTCCTCGAGCCCCGCGGAGGTCAGGAGCCCGTCCGCGGCAGCGAGGTACCCCGCTCCCGTCCAGGCCCGCAGGATGGTGGCCAGCGACGCGTCGTCCTGCGCGAAGGCGGCGACGAGCGCACGGTCCATGGCGAGGACCGCGGTGGTGCGCTCGCTGGCGAAGGCCAGTCGTCGCGCGACCTCCGCCCGCCGCAGCAAACGCGGGTGCTCCTCGAGGCGGTCGGGCGCGTCCGCCGCGCGCGCCGCGAGGATGGTCGCGAGGTCGCGCTCGAGCTGAGCGGCGTGCTCCGCGGCCCGGGCCTCCAGCTCGGCCGCTGAGGACGAGGCGAGCAGCCCTTCGAGGGTGCGGCCGCTCCAGCGGTCCCAGTCGTCGGTGTTGCGCGCCCCCCACCACAGGAACGGGTTCTCGGACTCCTCCTCGTCGGCACGGCGCGAGATCGTGAGCGGGCGCCGCGCCAGGAGCAGCTCGAGCGCTCGCCCGTAGAGGTCGGCCGCCGCGGCGTCGTCCCCGAGCTTCTCCTGCAGCTCCCCGACCTTGACCATGAGGCCCTCGTCGTTGGGGGCCGTCGCCAGGAGCGCGCGATAGGCGTCCAGGGACAGGCGCACCTCGTCCGCAGCCTCGAACAGGCGCGCCGCGTCGCGCTGGAAGCGCTCGTGGTCGGGCATGTCCCGCGTGAGCGCGAAGGTCCGCCGCGCCGCGTCCGCATCACCGGCGTCCAGGAAGGCCTCGCCCAGGTCCAGGTAGACCTGCGGGGGCACCAGCTCACCGCTCGCCACCAGGCGGCGGCCGAACATGAGGAAGAGCTGGGGGTCCCCCTGCCAGCCGCTCCCGCGGAAGGTGTCTCCCTCTCCGCGCGAGAGGTCCATCAGCTCGCGCAGGACGGAGGCCACCCGAGGCCCCGTGATCGGGAGGGAGGTCTCGTGGACGCGGATCATCCCGCGCCGGTCCTGCTCCTCCTCGTAGAGGTCCGCGAGCAGCTGGTAGAGGTAGGTCTTGTCGTGCCGAAGGGCGAGCCGCGCGAGGGTCGTCCGCCGAGCCCAGGCGATGGTCCGGGGGTCGGAGCCGCCGTCCGCGAACTGGTTCAGGATGCCGTCGATCGCGACCGTGAAGAGATCGTCCCGGTCGGCGAAGGCGGCCAGGCACTGGAACATCCCGAGCGCGAGGCGCTGCTGACCCGTCTGCTTGAGCAGGTCGCCCATCAGCAGGTACGTGTCGATCCGGTTGGGGTGGGCCGCGACGCCCCGGCGGTAGACCTCGAGGGCCTCCTCCCGCATCCCCGCCAGCGCGAGCACGCCCGCCTCGAACTCGGCCGCCACGGTGTCGGCCTCGAGCTCACCGAGCCGCGAGAGCACGCTCCGCGCCTGCTCGGGCTTGCCCCGCTCCATCATGCTCATCGCGAGCTGGCGGAGGTACTCGGCCTCGCCCTCGGGATCGAGCTCGATCAGGCGCCGGACCGCCTCCTCGTAGGCGAAGTAGTCGTTGGTCGCGAGGTAGATCCGGGCCTTCTCCTCCAGGGAGGCCCGCTCGCCGCGCCCCGCGTTGCGGAAGAACTCGTCGACGATCTCGGTCGCGGAGACGGAGTCGCCGACCTTCGTGTAGAGCCGCACGAGGAGCGCGCTCTGCTTCTCGTCGGCCTCGCCCGCGAGCACGGCCTCCTCCAGCTCGATGGCGAGGTCCGCGAGGGTGCCGAGCCGCGAGGACACCGTCATCAGGCGGTCCTCGACGTAGCGCCGGCGCGGCAGGGCCTCGACCCGCCGCCACAGATCGCTCCAGGCACCCTGCGCCTGCTCCTCCTGGCCCACCTCGCTGTAGAGCCAGGCCAGACGCATCTCGAGGTCCTCGCCCGCCTCGCCGTCGGGGCGCGTGCGCTTCACGGACTCGAGGACGCGAACGGCGTCCTCCAGTGCGCCCACCTGCTCGAAGGCCTCGGAGAGCTCGAGTCGCGCGGGCGACCCCGGATCCGTGACGGACTCCATGCGACGCAGCACCTCGAGGGCCTCGGCCACCCGCCCCGCGTCACGCTCCATCTGGAAGAGGAACAGCTGGGCCGGGACCTGGGTGACCTCGAAGCCCTCGCAGCGCAGGCCCCAGGCGCGGGCGCGCTCGCTGAGCCCCACGCGGGCGAGGGCCCGGGCACCCTCCAGCAGGTCCCCCGGCTCGGCGGCCTCCTCGAAGCCTTCCCAGGCGGCGAGGGCTCCGTTCCGGTCGCCCTCCTCGAGGAGCACCCGCGTGAGTCCACCGCGCCACAGGACGCGCGTCGGCTCGGTGCGCACCAGCTCGGCATAGGCCGCGAGCATCGCGTCGCGTCGTCCGGCCTCGCGGTACATCTCGAGGAGCTCGAGCCGCACCTCGGGCTCGATGTCCTCACCCGCCGCCGCCTCCAGGCGGGCGATGGCCTCGTCGAAGCGTGCAGTCTGGCGCAGGACCTCGTTCCAGGCCTCCTGGTGCTCCACGCTTGGCTGGTCGAGTCCCGCGAAGCGCTCCAGCATGGCGTCCAGGGAGCCGGCGGCGATGTGTCCCTCGATGCAGAGGGCGAGGGCCTGGCGGCGCTCCCGCCCGAGCGTGGCGACGAGCGAGGACTCCCAGGCGGAGCTCGCCGCCTCCTCGGGCTGATCCGCGCGCAGCTGCCAGCCCGCGACCCGCAGCAGGTCCCGCGCACGGAGCTTCGGCTCCTCCCGCGGCTCGAACAGGCCCAGCGCATCCGCCGGGCGGTCGAGCAGGGAGAGGACGACCGCGGCCCGGTTGCGATCCTCGGCCCGCAGGGTCTCGGCGAAGGTCCGCAGGGCGTCCTGCCCCTCCGCGCCCTTCGCATCCATCGCGAGGAGCGCGCGCGCGATCCGGAGCTCGAGCTCCAGGGCGGCGTCGGTCACGCCGTCGAGGGCGAGGTCGTACGCGGCTTGGGCGGCCTCGACCTCCCCGAGCGCATCGAGCAGGCGCGCGTGGCCGACCCGGGCCTGGAGCGCGGAGGGGTCTGCCTCGAGCGCGGCCTCGAAGGCCTCCTGCGCAGGCTCCAGGGCGCCCAGGCGCCAGCGCGCGTGGCCAAGGAGCGTCGCGGCTGCGGCCCGACGCGGCGCGACGTTGCCCACCTCGTCCGCGACCAGGCTCTGCAGCCGCTCCTCGAGCGGCGCGAGGGAGCCGTGCTCCGCGACGCAGGCGCGGAAGAGCTCGTCCGCGACCAGGGCTCCAGGCGCCTGCAGCGCGGCCTCCAGCTGCGCCGCGTCCTGAGGCGCCAGGGGTGCGGTGAGGACGGCCGTGAGGAGGAGCGAGGGGGCGATCATGCAGCGACTCCGGTGCTGGACTCGAGCGGTCGGCGGCGGAGGTAGATCGAGAGCAGGTGCAGGACGAGAGCCAGCAGCGCCAGCACGGGGCGCAGCTCGTCGGTGCCCGGCGCGCGCTCCGGTCCCCCGACCTCGAGCTCGGAAGAGGAGGCCGGCTCCAGGACGCTGCCGCCCGCCCACCGCGCGAGGGCGCGGGCATCGACG
>WTJQ01000624.1 GCA_011524785.1 Planctomycetota bacterium
CCCGCGTGCTGGTCTGGGTCGTGCTGGCCGCGCTCCTCGCCTGCCTGCGGCTCCGGGATCGGGGGGTGCGGATCGTGCTCGTCGTGCTGCTGACGAGCGGCCTGCCGGTGTGGCGGCACACGATGCACCTCGATCGGTTCCTGCTCCCGTCCGCCGTGTTCCTGTTCGTCCTCGCGGCGTCTGGCGCCTCTCGCTTCCTCGCGCGCCTGGGACGGGGGCGCGTCGTGGTGGGCCTCGCCCTGCTGGGCCTCGGGTTCGTGGCGCCGTCGGCGGATGCGATGGCCGTGCTGCACGCCCTGAGCCTCGCGAACCCCGATGCTCGCGAGTATCAGCTGGCGGTGCTGGCCGAGCGGCGCAGCGTGGCGTTCGATCGCGTGCTCCCGACCAACGGGCTGCCGCGCGCGGTGCACGACGAGCTGATCCAGCACCTCGACGCCACCTGGACCGCGGGGGCGCGCGTGGGCTGGCTCGGCCTGTCCCAGGCGTTCTGTCCCGGGGTCTGGGGGATGGGCCTCGTCGGAGTGGACCCGGACGACGAGCGTGCCCGCGAGCTGCTGCGGGCGCCCGACCTCGACCAGCGCTTCCTCACCCTCGAGCAGGTCGACCCCGAGCCGGCTCCCGAGGAGGTGCTGGCCTGGGCCAGCGGCTTCGACCTCCTCTGGGCCACGGACCCGCCCGATCTGACGACCGGTCGCCGTGCCTGGTTCGCTCGGGAGCGCGCGGTCCTGACGGGAGCGGGCTGGACCGAGGAGGAGGTCGCCACGCTCCGATGGGTGCGGGCGACCGGCGCCGAGCGCGTGGTGCGGCTGCTGCGTCTCTTGCCTCCGCGCTGATCCTGGCCAGGTGGGACTCGGGGCGACGGCCCTCGGCGCGGACGGTTGGGGTTCCTGACCCAGGCGCCGGCCGCTGGTCCTCGGAGCGACTCCACGCGTGGCCTGCAACCGAGGAGCGGTCGTGCTCGTCATGGGGGTGTCGAGGAGGGCCACCCTCGCTCACGTCGAGCGAGCTGGACCGACAGGGGCCACCGTCCCGCACCTCGGCCTCCCGCGGCGTGGGAGGCACCACGCCTGGGGGATCGAACGAGGAAGCCACCACCCGAGAGGACCCGAACCCGATGCAGTACGACTTCAGCCAGATCACCGACGCCACCGACCTCCGCTCCATCCCGGCAGGCGTGTACCCCCTCCGCGTCCGGGAGGTGCGCGAGGGCAAGGCGCGCGACGGCTCCGCCCGCTGGAGCCTGCGACTCGAGGTTGCGGAGGGTGAGCTCGCGGGACGGCACGCGGCTTGGGACTCCCTGACCTGGAGCGAGCGGGGCGTGCACCGCGTGCGCACCGTCCTCGCGGCCCTGGGCTTCCAGGTGGACGGCACCCTCGCCGTGGAGCCGGCCGAGCTCGTGGGCCGCTGTGCGACCGTCGAGCTGGTCGAGGAGACCTGGGAGGATCCGCAGCGCGGCATCCGGCGTGATCAGCTGACGGTTCCCTACCGCGGCTGGTCCGCGCTCGCCGAGGCCCGGGACTCGACCGAGTGCCCTGCGGAGGCGACGGCCGGGGTCGAGGCCTTGGAGCCCTTCTGAGGATGAGGGCTCGATCCGCATCGCGGCTCGTGCTGGGGCAGCGAACGGGCCCTTGGGGCCGAGACCGTGAGGCAGGGCACGGGATGTGGGCAGCGGTTCGAGGCAGAGAACTCGCGCAGTGACCTCGAGCCGTGACTCAGGACCGAGGTCCGCGCGGGGATCTCCTCCTGGCCGTTGATCCGTCGTGGCCCCCTCTGGATGCTCACTCCCATGTCGAGCCCGATCCCTCAGGAGGAGCGCCTCGTCGCGGCGGCCCGGGCCGTCCTCGAGCAGGCGCACGCGCCCTACTCCGGGTACGCGGTGGGGGCGGCGCTCCTCGACGACGCGGGCGAGGTCCACGTGGGCTGCAACGTGGAGAACGCGAGCTTCGGGCTCACCATCTGCGCCGAGCGCACGGCCCTCGCCCACGCGGTCTCCCAGGGGGCCCGCAGGTTCGAGGCCCTCGCCATCGCCTTCGGGAGTGAGCCGGTGGTCCCGCCGTGCGGAGCCTGCCGCCAGTTCCTGGCGGAGTTCGCACCGGATCTACCCGTGGCCTGGGCGGGGCCCCGCGAGGTCGTGGGGCGCGCCAGCCTGCGCGAGCTCCTGCCCGGCGCGTTCGACGGGGGCTTCCTGGCCGTGGACAGGCGCCCCTCCGCGGGGGATCCTGGGAGCTGAGCGCACGCGAGATTCGCTCGGGGTCGACTCTCGGCGCCGGTCCACCTGACGGCCGCGCGACGTGCTGCCCCGGCCTCCACGACCCGTCGCGCCTCCGTCGTTGAACATCGCGCGTCGCGCCCCACGATCCCGAGCTTCCAGATCCCTCGAACCCAGCCCAGAGGGCTGCGGCCTCCAGCCCCTACGACTGCGCCTCTCAGCCCTCGCGACTGCGCCTCCTGGCCCTCACGACCATGCCCACCCCCCGCCAAGCCAAGAGCCGTGCTGCCGCGCTGAGGGCTGAGCTGCTGCGGCACGACCGCCTCTACTACGTGGAGGGTGCTCCCGAGGTCTCCGACCGCGAGTACGACGGGCTCTTCCGCGAGCTGAAGGAGCTCGAAGCGGCGCATCCGGAGCTCGTCGTTCCCGAGAGCCCGACGCAGCGCGTGGGCTCCGCGCTACCCGAGGGGCAGGGCTTCGAGAAGGCCGAGCACGCCGTGCCCATGCTCTCCATCGAGAGCCTCTTCGCCGTGGAGGAGGTGCAGGACTTCGTCGAGAAGATCCAGCGCTTCCTGGGCCTCGAGCAGGACGAGGTGCTGGCCTGGTCCTGCGAGCCCAAGTTCGACGGGGTCAGCGCCTCGGTCGTCTACGAGGACGGCCGCCTGGTGCGGGGAGTGACGCGTGGGGATGGCGTCGTGGGGGAGGAGGTCACCGCGAACTTCCGCACCATCCGGAACCTCCCGCTGACCCTCGATGGGAGCCGGCGGCCCGTGCCGCGGCTGCTGGAGGTGCGCGGCGAGGTCCTCATCGCGCGCGCCCGCTTCGAGGCCTTCAACGAGGAGCGCGAGGCTCGCGGCGAGGCACGCCTCGCCAACCCGCGGAACGCCACGGCGGGCGCGATCCGTCGGAACGACCCGGCCGAGGTCGCGCGCTACCCCCTCGAGTTCCACACCTATGCGGCTCCGCGGGTCGAGGGCGTCGACGCCTTCGCCACGCAGACGGAGCTCTCGGAGGCGCTCACGGACTGGGGGCTCCCCGACTCGGGCTTCGGCCGTACGGTGGAGGGGCTCGAGGCCTGCCTCGCGTACCACGACGAGCTCGAGGAGCGCAGGGGCGACCTGCCGTTCGAGGTCGACGGGGTCGTCTGCAAGCTGGCGCGCCTCGACCTCCGCGATCGGCTCGGGACGACGGCGCGCACGACGCGCTGGCAGTACGCGCACAAGTTCGCGGCCCTGGAGGCGGTGACGACCCTGCGGGCGATCGAGGTCCAGGTCGGCGTCAATGGACGCCTGACGCCTCGCGCCCACCTGGATCCGGTGGAGGTCATGGGCGTCGTCGTGCGGCACACGACCCTCCACAACGAGGACCACGTGCACGCCCTCGGACTGGGCGCTGGGGATCGCGTCTCCCTCAAGCGGGCGGGGGACGTGATCCCTCAGGTGGTCGGGGTCACGCGCAAGGCCAAGGGCAAGCAGCCGAAGGACTGGGCGGCGCGAGTCCCCGAGGTCCTCTGCCTCGCGGACGGCGAGGCGGCGCCCGGCGCGCCGGCGCAGGAGGGTCTCGCCTTCGACGGGGAGCCGCGGGTCCGGCCCGGGGTGACCTGGCGCTGGGCCGAGGACTTCGCCATGCCGGAGGCGTGCCCCGCCTGCGGGACCATGGTCGTGCGCGAGGGCAAGTACGTGCAGTGCCCGAACCTCGACGGCTGCCCCCCGCAGCGTGTCGGTCGGACCGTGCACTTCGCGGGCCGCAGTGGCCTCGAGATCGAGGCGCTCGGGGAGAAGCTCGTGCAGCAGCTCTTCGATGCCGGCCTGATCGAGGGACCCGGGGATCTCTTCCACCTCCAGCAGGAGCAGCTGATCGGGCTCGACCGCTGGGGCGAGAAGAGCGCCAGCAACCTGATGGCCCAGCTCGAGGAGCGCCGTGCCGCGCCCTTCGCGCGCTTCCTCGCGGCGCTCTCGATCCCGGGCCTCGGCGAGGCCACGGGCAAGCTGCTCGCCCGCAGCTTCGCGACCCTCGAGGAGCTGCGCGAAGCGGACGAGGAGGCGCTCCAGGTGGTGGACGGCATCGGTCCCAAGGACGCGGCCAAGATCGTGGGGTGGTTCGCGCGGCCCGAGAGCCAGGCGCTGCTCGAGCGCCTGTTCGCGGGGGGCGTGACCCTGGTCTACCCCGAGCGCTCGGCCGGGGGAGGCGCGTTCGAGGGCTCCTCGGTCGTGTTCACGGGGACCCTGACCGGGACCACGCGGGCCGAGGCCAAGAAGCTGGTGGAGGACGCTGGGGGCCGTGTCGCCTCCTCGGTCAGCGCACGCACCGACTTCCTCGTGCAGGGAGGCAAGCCCGGCTCCAAGGCCAAGAAGGCCGAGGAGGCGGGCGTGACCGTCCTGCTCGAGGACGCGTTCCGGGAGCGCCTGGGCCTCGAGCCCCTGCCGCAGCCCGAGGACGAGCCCGAGCCTCCGAGCGAGGACTCGGCCGACTCCTGATCGACATGGCGAGCTTGGGTCCTGCTCCTGATCTGGACAGCGGGCTTGGGTCCCGATCGTGATCTCGACAGCGGGCCTGGGTCCGGCTCCCGATCGACACGGCGGGCTCGAGCTGCGCGGGTCGTGGTCCGCTCCTCGGCCCTGACGATTCCAGGTCTCGGGGCTGGTTCGTCAGGGGGCCCTCGCCCGAGGGAGTGACCTGAATGCGGAGGTGCTTCCTGGCCGGTGCCTGAGGCCGCTTCGTGATCCGCGTCACCAACGGCCCGGACCTCGCCCCGTAGACTGGCCCGGACGACGCGTTCGCCGCGCCTCACCGCCATGGCCGATTCCACCCCGACCCCCGAGCCCGAGGGCCTCGAGCTGCCCGAGGAGTTCCAGACCGACGAGGTCGCTGCCCTGGTGCAGCGCGCCCAGGACGGCGATGCCGAGGCTCTGAACGATCTCTTCGCGCGCTACCACCAGACCATGGTGCAGCTCGCGCAGAAGAAGCTCGGCGCGCGCCTGCGCTCGAAGGAGGAGCCGGTCGACCTCGCGCAGACCACGTTCCGCGAGGCGACGCGCGACCTCGGGCGCTTCGAGTATCGCGGTGAGGGCTCGCTGCTCTTCTGGCTGCAGAAGATCCTGCAGAACAAGATCCGGGACCGGGCCGAGTACTACAGCGCTGGGAAGCGCAACACGGCCAAGGAGCGCCCGCTCGAGGCGACGGCCGACGACGAGCGCGGCGCGTACGAGCTCCCGGCCGATGATCTCTCCGTGACGCGCGTCGTCGCTCGCGACGAGTCCTTCGTCCTCCTCCACGAGGCGCTCAAGGAGCTCTCCGACGAGCACCGACAGGCGATTGCGCTGGTGTTCTTCCAGGGACTGCAGCTGCGCGAGGCGGGCAAGCGCATGGGCGGCCGCAGCGAGGACGCGGTCCGCATGATGCTGCGCCGTGCCGAGGCGAAGCTGGGGGACAAGCTGCGACGCGTTCTCGGGGACGAGTCTTGAGGCGCCCCTCGCGACCCTCCCCGCGCCTGGGGCAGCGAGAGGATCGCCATCGGCTGCTCGAGGACGATCCCCAGACCTGGTCGCGGGGCCCCCGCTGCCTGCGCATCGTCGTGCTGTCGCTCGTCTCCGCCCTGGGGCTGCTGGCGGGTTCTGCGTTCGCTGGATCTGCCACGGGGTGGGGACTCCAAGGCGTTGGGGGAGCAACCTCCGACCCCAGCGACGTCGACGCCGACCTGCCACGCGAGATCGAGGAGCCGCTCGCCCCCGCGAAGGGCTGGCCCGAGCGCCCCAACATCCTCTGGATCACGGTCGAGGACATGTCTCCCTGGCTCGGCTGCTACGGGGATCCGGTCGCGCGTACGCCGCGCATCGACGCACTCGCCGCGGAGGGCGTGCGCTACACGAACGCCCACGCCACGACCCCGGTGTGCGCGCCGGCGCGGGCGGCGCTGATCACCGGCTGCTACGCCACGCGCATCGGCGCGATGCACATGCGCACCGGGAACCCGAGCAAGGCCAGCCTCGACGCTGATCCGGACGCCTACGCCGGCGTCCCGAGCTACGAGGCGACGCCTCCCCCGGACGTGCGCTGCTTCCCGGAGCTGCTGCGCCGCGCCGGGTACTGGTGCACCAACCGCTCCAAGACCGACTACCAGTTCAAGG
Source organism: Planctomycetota bacterium (assembly GCA_011524785.1). Taxonomy (GTDB): domain Bacteria; phylum Planctomycetota; class UBA1135; order UBA1135. Next base: position 6,337 of record WTJQ01000624.1, read on the forward strand.
CCCCGGGGACCGTGTGGGACCAGAGCGGGGGCAAGGCCCACTGGCGCAACCGACCCGACCCGGAGCAGCCGTTCTTCGCGGTCTTCAACCTGGGCGTGACGCACGAGAGCGGCACCTTCGCCTCGCGCAAGGCCCAGCCTCGCGTCACGGACCCGGCCGCGGTCGAGGTGCCGCCGTACTACCCCGACACCGAGCGGGTGCGCGCCACCATCGCGAGGACCTACGACAACATCGCGGCCATGGATCGGCAGGTGGGGGAGCTGCTCGATCAGCTGGAGAAGGACGGCCTGACCGACTCCACGATCGTGTTCTGGTTCACCGACCACGGCGTGGGCCTCCCGCGCGGGAAGCGCTCGGTGTATGCCTCGGGGACCCACGTCCCGCTGATCGTGCGAGCCCCGGGCCTCGCGCCGACCGTGAGCGATCGGCTCCTGAGCTTCATCGACCTGGGGGCCACCACGCTGTCGCTGGCGGGCGTCGCGCCGCCGGATTGGATGGACGGTCGCGCCTTCCTGGGGACGTACGCCGCGCCGGCACCCTCCTTCGTGCACATCCACGCGGACCGCATGGACGCCGACCTGGACCGCACGCGGGCCGTCACCGACGGGCGCTACCGGTACGTCTGGAACGGCATGACCGATCGCCCGCGCCTCTACCCCGTGGCCTACGCCGAGGGCGTGCCGCTCATGGCCGACCTCCACGAGCTGGTCGCGCGTGGGGGCGACCGGCCCGAGCAGTGGCAGGTCGTGGACCGCACGAAGCCGCCGGTCGAGTTCTACGACCGGGCGACCGACCCGCACGAAGTGCGTGATCTGGCGCGGGACCCCGCGGCCCTGGAGCCCGATGCCCGGGCGCGCATGGAGGAGATGGCGGCCGAGCTGGAGCGCTGGCTCGAGCGCACCGGCGACCTGGGCCTGCTGCCGGAAGCGGCGATGGTGCGCCAGCGCCTGTGGCCGCCCGACGGTCGCCAGCCCGCGACCGCGTCCCCGACCGTGGAGCTCGACGACGGGGGGGCTCCCCGGCTCGCCTGCTCCACGCCCGGCGCCTCCCTCGGCTGGCGGCTCCCTGGCGAGCGCGGCTGGCGCGTCGTCGGGGATCTGCCCCGTGGGGCTCGGATCGAGGCCCTCGCCCACCGCATCGGCTACGCGTCCAGCGGGCCGGTCGAGCTGGTCGTCCCCGACTGAGGGGGCCCTTGGGCGGCACCCCGCCTCTCACACTCCTGATCCGGCAGCCGGCCCGCCGCCACTCGCGCGCGTAGCCAACCATGCCCGCGCGCAGTCGCTCGCGACCCGCCTGAATCACCCTGCGGGCCCTTGACGGACCGCGGCCCCCTGCCGCTAAGATCCGCGCCCCACCGGGCCGGTAACTCAATTGGTTAGAGTGCCATCTTCACACGGTGGAAGTTGGAGGTTCGAGTCCTCTCCGGCCCACCACCCCCGCCCGCGCGGGCGCCACGACGCGCCCCGGGCCGGTCGCACCGCGAGTGAGGTGCGCCAGACGAACGCTGCGAACCGAGTTCGCCACGCAGACGCTGCGAGCGGAGTTGGCCAAACAGACTATGTGAGCAGACTTCCCCAAGCGAACGCCGTGGACGCACTGCGTCGAGCGAACGCTGCCAGCGCACTCCGCTGATCGCACGCTGCGAGAGCACTTCGCCGAGTGAACGCGCGTCGGCGCAGGCGGCTGCGCGAGTGAGGCCCGCGTGGGCTTCGAGAACCACCCTCGCGTTTCGGGTGGCCCCGGCATGCCGAGCGCGTGCGCGGTGCGCACCG
>WTJQ01000101.1 GCA_011524785.1 Planctomycetota bacterium
GGTGGTGAACGGGAGGTGGCTCCAGTCCGGGGCGAAGTAGTCGCGGCGGTGGCCCGAGAACCTCGCGGAATCCACGAGGACGGCGCGCGGGGTGCCGTTGAAGCAGTGGACCTTGAAGTCGGGGAGGGCGCCGTCCTCGTCCTCCAGGTACGCCTCACAGAGGAGCTGGGGAACGATGTCCTTGTAGCACCACTCGCGCGCGCGCCAGAAGTAGTTCTCGCCCAGGTGCTTCTGCAGGCTGGCCACACACCGAGCCCATTCCTGGGTCGGCACCCCATCCGCGATGAAGTCGCACCGTGCCTTGCTACGGCAGATGACATTGCCGCCGGAGCCATTGTTGGGCCTCAGGACGAACTGCTCCGGCAGTCGCTCGAGCTCCACCTCGTGCGCGCTCCGAAACACCGCGATCTCCTCGTTCAGGACCTCCTCCGTTGCGAGGTCCGCAACCAGCTGGCGAACCCGGACCTTGTCCGCCGCCTGGGTCATGAGCGGGTCGTGGTGGTAGCACTTCAGCCACTGCAGCTTCTCGTTCATGCTGGCCGGGCTGTCCAGGTTCAGCTCCAGGCCCAGCCGACGCCTGTACTGGCGCTCGACGAATGCCCGGTCCGTCGTGCAGAGGTTCTTGAAGCGTCTAAAGAGGCAGTCCATGGGGGAGGGGGGGCGGTGATCCGCGTGCGCAAGATCGCGACGCAGGCGGCTGAGACGGGGACGAGCGCACGCGCTGCGCCCACAGCCGCCGCCACTTCAGGCGGTAGTAAGCGGCAGAGAGGAGGCGACGCGCAGTGCGCGGAGCCTTCGAGCGGGAGTCCTGGAGGGTGGACTCCACCCGAGTGGGGGGGTGCCCCACGAGGACGGGACGCACCAGGGCAGCTTCCAGGGCCCGCAGGTCCACCGGCCAGTCGGCCTTGTGGCACACCGGGCTCGTGCCTGCGGCCAGCACGCGGGCGGCTTGGAGGGAGAGGGAGTAGGCCACGGTCCCGCTGCAGTTGGTCGCGAGTCGAGAGAGCTCGAAGCCCTCGAAGAGCGGCTCGCGCCCTCGTCGACGGATGTAGGCGGCCCCGTGATACAGCTGGATGAGTGGGCTGCGCTCGTAGTGCCTCTCCGACACGAACCTGGCCAGCTCCGGCCGCGGCAGGGCGTCGTCCTCCAGCACCAGCGCGTGGGGGACCTCCTCGGCCACCATGCGGCGGTAGACCTCGGCGTGGGACAGGGCGCAGCCGTACTCGGGATCGCTGATCCACGGGCTCCGGGTTCGGTCGACCCGAGCCTCGAACTCCGCCGGGAGGCCGCTCCTGGCATCCACGGCCTCGACCACCGTGCACTCGAGCCCAAGCTCTGCGAGCGCAGCGATCAGGTCGGACCGCTGCTGGGTCGCCGTGGCCAGCGAGATCACGAAGATCGGGGGCTGCTCACGGATCGGGGCTGCGGAGGTCGGCCGCTGCGCGCTCTCAGGGGGCGTCGCCAAGGGAGCCTCCTGCTGTCATCGTCTCCGTGAGCAGGCTCGCGGCGTCCCGCTCGTAGTGCCGTTGCACGGCGTTCTCCTCGACATGACGCCGCGGATCCATCGGCTGGTCCCCGCCGCGCGCGCCCTTCCAGCCCGTCGTCAGGCGGTCGAAGTGCAGGAAGTAGGCCTCCTCGATCGGGACCGCTCTCCGTAGGTACCCGAGGCGGCAGCGCCCGTTGTGGGTGCGCGCCTCCCGCAGTCCCTCGGGTCGGGAGAAGCACTTGTGCCCCTTCCCGCGCGGCGCGAGCGCGCGGTGCCGGAAGTTCCGGGCCCGGGGCAGCTGGCCGTCCGGCACCTCGCCCTCGATCGCGGGCACCAGGTAGTTGTCCAGGCGCAGCAGGCCCCGGTGGCGGGGCTGGGCGCGGAGCAGTCCCTCGAGGCCCCCGGGCGCGACCGGGTACTCGTCCAGGTCGAGGAACCCCTGCCAGGCGCACGCGCCGAGGATGCGGCTCGCGTGGTTGAGCTGGGCCGCCTGGGCGAAGTTGTTGTAGTGGCTGCGGGGCGGGCCGTACGGGAAGTCCCACGGGATCACGACGACCTCGACCTCGGCAGGGATCCTCGAGCAGTGCTCGACGAGATCCGCGGCGTACGCGCTGCCGTTGTCGTAGAGCAGGACGCGCTCCGCACCCTGGTCAACGGCGTAGGTCACCCAGTCGTCGATCCACTCCAGGGGGTTGTCCTTCTGCAGCGTCGACCACTGCTGGAAGACGGGCCGAAGGGGCAGGCGCTCGACCCGCGCCTCGAACTCGAGGCCGTTGGCGAAGCGCAGCCGGACCTCGAGGGCCTCGACTGCGCCCCATCCGCGCGGGAGCGCCAGCTCCCACTGCTCGTGCCGGAAGCGGCGGAGGCGGCGCAGGCGGAGGCGGGTCCAGCCGGGGTCCTCGCTCCTGCGCGCCTCGGCCGTCAGGGGGAGCAGGGCCGCCGCGAGGTTCACCATGGGGGGGGCGAAGCCGAGCAGCGTGCGCCCATTGCGGTCGAGGGCCAGGTCGTACAGCAGGGTGCGCCGGTCGAAGCCCTCGTAGTCACTCTCGTCGAGGGCCTCCACCCCGGGCATGTGGGAGCGCCGCTTGTAGAACTCCCGGAGCAGCGGACTGTCCGCGGGCAGGCTGAGGCTGCGCGGGCGGGACTCCAGGACGGTGGCCATGGGTGGGGCTGGCTCTCGGCAGGCCGCCGCAGGCCCCTGGGGGAGCCCACCGCCGCCTCGCGGAGACCTCACGCTAGCGCTGGCCTGCGGGCGAGTGAAGCCGGCACTCCCGGAGACGGGGCCCGCCGATGCCTGCCTGCCGGGCGGCGAACCAAGTCGCGGCCGTGGAGTGAGCACCGCGGATGAGTAGGATCCTGATCCGGGCAGGGAAGCCTCGCCCGAGCAGCAGATGGAGGCCGCGTCGGTGCAAGGGGATTCGAAGCCGCTCGACGCTCGGGATCCCAGCGCGGCCCTGTGCGACCTGCTGGCCGCGGACCTCCCCTGGGTGCGTGAGCCGTCTCCCTGGCATGGGCTGCAGTCCGAGTTCGTACGGCGCGCTGCAGGGGGCCTGCTGCCGCTCCGGTCCCTGTGGCCTGCCATGGACGTGGTCCCGGCCGCGCGCGAGGGGCGACTGTCGGTGGAGCTCGTCAGCCACTGCTGGAACTACTCGCACCTGCTCGAGTGCCAGCTCGGCTCGCTCGTGGCCCATGCGCCCCGTGAGGTGGACGTCACCATGACCGTCTACTTCAGCCGCGAGGATGCCCGCACCGAGCGCCTGCTGGAGCTCGCCGCCGCGGAGCGGGTCGAGGGCGTGACCTGGAGCTGGCGCGAGCTGCCCAAGGAGCTCCTGTTCCGGCGCTCCATCGGGCGCAACCACGCGGCGCTGAGCACGACCGCGGACTGGATCTGGTTCACGGACTGCGACGTGCTGTTCGGCGACGGCTGCCTGGATGGCCTGGGGCGGGCGCTGCAGGGACGGAGGGACCCGCTCGTGTTCCCAGCCGTGGAGAGACTGACGAGCCTGCTGGAGGACGAGGCACTGGGCGGGGCAGCGGAGCCGCGCCTGCGGCAGCCCGAACCCGGCCTCGAGTTCGTCGAGGTGCCGGTGACCAAGGCGAAGGGGCCGCTCCAGATCACCCATGGGGACGTGGCTCGCGGCATGGGCTACTGCCGGGACATGGCCGTCTACCAGCGCCCGGAGCCGGCCTTCGCCAAGTGCCGCGAGGACACGGCGTTCCGCTGGCTGCTCGGGACCCAGGGAGTGCCGGTGGAGGTCCCCGGGGTCTCGCGCCTGCGCCACATCAGCAAGGGGCGCTACACGGGAACTGCCTCCGGGAGCCTCTTGCGCCGGACCGTCCGGCGCGCGCAGGACTGGCTCCGGCACCCGGGCTGAGGGGAACGCGCCGCCGGCCGCGGCCGCGACTCACGACCCGCTGAGGAGGCGCACCATGCCCTCGCCCAGGGCGCGGCCGACCTCCAGGTAGGTCTCGGCGTTGCCGTTGTAGTGGAAGCCCTGGTCGCGGGGGGACTCGGCGGGCGTGCGCCAGAAGTCGCGGGTCTCGACGGTCAGGACGTTGCCCGCGAAGCGCGGGTAGGTGCCGGAGGTCCCGCTGACGGCGAGCTGGGCGTTGGCGACCGTGAGGTGGTGCCCCTCCATGTCCCAGCCCCCGAAGCCGATCGTCCCGATCACGAAGGGGGCATCGGGAGCCTCGAACTCCGCGCGCAGGCTGTCGATGAGCAGGACGAGGTTCTGCTCGTAGCGGCTCGCGTGGGCGGCGCCGCCGTCCTTGTGCCCCTGCCACCACACGAAGCCGGCGACCTCGAAGCCGCGGTCCGCCCACTCGGGGTGGCGGGTGGGGAGCTCCTCGAGGACGCGGTGGGTCTCCTCCACGCAGGCGTCGTACTGCAGGCCCGCGTACCAGTCGACCTCCTGGCCCGGATCGTCGCCGGTCCAGGAGGGGATCCGGTCGCCGTAGCCCGCGTAGGTGCGCCCTTCGAACTCGAAGCGCTCCCCGCCGGGGGGGAGGAAGTCCCAGCCCAGGGACCGGTTGCCCTGGGAGGCCTTGATCAGGACGACCGGGGCCTCGTGGTGGTCCCCGAGCACCCAGCCGAAGCCGAGCTCCGGACCGATCGAGTGCGCGTCCGCTCCGCAGCCCACCGAGAGGCGCTTGTCGGCGGTGGCCGTGACCACGCCGGTGTAGTGGACGTCGTCCCGCGAGGCCCACTGCCCGTCCGCGCCCAGCAGCTCGGGGTGGCGGCCCTCGGTCTTCACGACGGTGGTGAGCGTGCCCGGGACGTCCGTACGCCCGATCCAGCCCAGGCCATTGGCGGCGCTCGTGAGGTGGATCAGCCGGAAGGGCACGGGGACCCCGGCCTCGAGTCGCACGGGCGTGACGCGGCTCGCCTGCCCCGGCTCGCGGCGGTGGACCTCCACGCCGGCGACCTCCATGACGTTGTAGGTGGAGTCGGCATAGCCCGGGTTGAAGGCGTAGGTGCCGGTCTCCTCGACCACGACCGTGCCGCGCGTCACGTGCGTGCCGCCGCCGGGGTAGGGGGTGGGCCGCACGCCGCCGAAGGCCTCGAGGGGCTGGACGGTCAGGGGCTCCAACGCGTCGTAGTCCTGGGTCGGGTCGTAGGGGCCCGCGTAGACCGAGACGACGGGGTCCCGCATCTCCGCGCCCCAGCGCCGATTCGGGCCGCGGACCTGGCCGATGCCGACCATGTTGGACTGACCCATCATCACGTACACCTGCACGGGCTCCTCGGGCCGGGCACCTGCGCGCGCGCGTTCGATGAGGAAGTCCGTCAGCGCCTCCGACTCGAACCAGCCCCGGTCCATGTCGTGCCCACCGCCGGGAACGACCTCGAGGGTCACCGCGCCGCCGAGGTCCTGATACCGCGCGGCCACGGCGCCCGAGTTGGCCTCCAGGGGCACGACCCGATCCGCGTCCCCGTGCAGCAGGTGCAGGGGCACGCCGGCCGCGGCGAGCGGGGCGAGGCGGTCGACGGGGTTTCGTTCAGCGAGGCACTGCTCGAGCTCCGCAGGGGCCAGTCCGTGCGCCGGGGCGCTGCGCTCGAGGCCGGGGTAGCTGCGCAGGTCGAACACCGGGTAGATGCCCGCCAGGCCGGCGACGCGCGCGGGGTTCGAGGCCGCCCAGGACCCGAGCATCAGGCCTCCGCGGCTGCGGGCCAGCAGGGCCGGGCGGGCGGCGAAGCCGCGCTTCGTGACGAGGTGCGCGTGCAGGGCGTCGAAGGCCGCGTTCCCCGCGGGGCTGCCGTAGGACTCGCCGGCGTCGAGGCCAGCGATCGCGATCCCGGCCGCGAGGAGCCGGTCGAACATCCAGCCCTCCTCGGGCCCGGGGAGGCGCGGCAGGGTGGGGGCGTACCAGACCCAGGGAGTGGGCCCCGCGCCGCGCGCGTCGGGCTCGATCACGAACGCGGTGCGGCCTGCAACGGTGAGGGTCGTCCCGGGCCGTGGGAGGGCCTTCCGGGCCCGCCGCGGATCGCTCTCGGGGACCTCTGGGAACTGCTCGAGCTCCAGGGCCTCGATCCACACGTTGCGGAAGGAGACAGGGTTGTTGTGCCCCTGCAGCTTGAGCGGAAGCGGCTCGGGGCCCTCGGGCTTGCCGGCCCCCGTCTTCCGCGACAGCGCCACCGCGTCGTGCACGAGCCGGTCGTTGTGGAAGAGGGTGAGGCGGGCGTCCTCGGTCTTCGTGCCGCCCTCGAAGCGCGCGGCGCGGAAGAGCAGGTCGTAGGTCTGCCAGGTCCCCGCGGGCTGGGCCGCGATCTCGTCGGGCGTCTTGAGCCGGTACAGGCTCGCGCACATCCAGGGCTCGTACGCCTCCGGAGCGGTCCCGAAGGAGTCGTGGATCTGGACCTCGTAGCGCTGCTGCACGTACACGCCGGAGTTGCCTCGCGCCTCGACGTTCTCCGCGTCCGAGGCGTTCACGCGGAACTCCAGGTGCAGCCGGAGGTCCCCGTAGGCCTCCTCCGTCAGCAGGCTCTGCCAGCCCCGCGCCGCCGTCAGGACCCCGTCCTCGAACGACCACTGGCTGGCCTTGCCGTCGTCGGGAACCAGGGCAATGCGACTCGGCCCGACCAGGACGGTCGCGCTCGGCGGCGGCGTCGAGAAGTCGAGGAGGTCCTGAGCGGGGAGAGCGAGCAGCAGCAGCGCGGAGAGCATGGGGCCAGCGTAACGCGGCCCCTTCGAAGGCTCGGCGAACGCTCGGCGCGCTACCTGATGGGCCGGGGAGTTCGGGATCCGGCGCGGGGCGGACGCGCGCTCGGTCGCTACGCTTCGCTGCGTGTTCTGGCCGCTCCTCGATCGACTGGGCCAGGCCCCCGAGGGCCTGGTCGTGGCCGGGGCCTTCCTGCTGCTGGGGGCGTATGGGCTCGTGCGGCTCCTGCGCCTGCGGGCCGATGGCGAGGAGGGGGCACGCGCCGTGGGCCCACGCCTCGTCGTGGCCGCAGCGCTCCCGGTCTACGTGCTCGGGACCTTCCTCGGCACCCTCCAGGTCGACCGCACCGCGATCTTCGAGGACGGCTACATCGGCATCGCCTGCCTCGGCGTGCCCCTGCTGCTGCTGGTGCTCCTCGGCCGGGGACGCGGCGGTGCCGGCGCCCGGGCGGGGCTCGCCTTCAGCGCGGTGGCCGCGGCGGCCGCCGTCGTGCACCTGTGGCTCGTCGCGATCGCGAGCGCGAGCGTCTGAGGGAGCGGGCGACGCGACCTGTGCGGCCATCGGCGGCCGCGCTAGGGTCCAGGCATGGCTCTCCCTGGACTGACCCTGCCCGTAGCCCTGCTCGCCCTCTGTCTCGGAGCTCCGGCGGGCGATCCCGCGGACCAGCCGCTCGAGCTCCTGCTCTGGCCCGACGGCACTCCTGGCGCTCCGGCCGCGCCCGCTCCCGAGGAGGTCACCGGCGCCGAGAAGGGGGACCGTCACGTGCGCAACGTGCACGCGCCGAGCATCACCGTGTACCAGCCGGCGGCTGACACGAAGGGACGTCCGGCGCTGATCGTCGCTCCCGGCGGCGGCTACGGCGTCCTGGCGCTGGACAAGGAGGGCCATGACGTCGCGCGCTGGCTCGCGGAGCAGGGCGTGGTCGGCGTCGTGCTCAAGTACCGGCTGCCTCGTCCAGAGGGACACGTCTATGGCCACGAGGCGCCCCTCGCCGACGCAGGGCGCGCGCTCTCCCTCGTGCGGGCCAACGCCGAGGCCTGGGGCGTGGATCCCGGGCGCGTGGGGATCATGGGGTTCTCCGCGGGCGGCCACCTGGCGGCCAGCGCGTCCGTGCAGCTGAAGGAGGGGGGGCCGGACTTCACGGCGCTGATCTACCCCGTGGTCAGCTTCCTACCCGGGATCGGTCACGACGGCTCGCGCAACAACCTGCTGGGAACCGACGCCCCGGAGGAGCTGGTGCGGCGCTTCTCGAGCGAGCTGCAGGTCACGAAGGACACGCCGCCCGCCTTCCTGGTCCACACCGCCGACGACTGGGTGCGTCCCGTCAACTCCCTGCGCTACGCGAGCGCTTTGCAGGAGGCGGGGATCCGCGCCGAGCTGCACCTCTTCCACGAGGGCGGGCACGGCTACGGCATGCGGCGCCCCGACCTGCCCGTGGG
>WTJQ01000002.1 GCA_011524785.1 Planctomycetota bacterium
GCACGGGCAGCCCCTCGAGGAGGCGGTAGCGGCCCCGCGCGTGCACCAGCAGTGGCGCCCCGAAGGGACGGCCACCGAGGCGGCCCTGGAGGGTGGGGTCCGCGAGGCCCTCGTCGCGACCCATGGCCACCCCCTTCGCAGTGGTTCGGCCGCCGGCCTGGTTCAGGCGATCCACGTGGACGGAGAGGGCACCCCGACGGGCGCCAGCGACCCGCGCAGCGACGGCGCGGTCGGCGTCACGGGCGCAGGCATCGTGTCCTCGGATGGCTGACGGCTCTGCTGTTCGTTCCAACGGCACGCAGCAGGCCCCATCGGGCTGATGGACGGTCGTCGGGTCGGTGCAGAGGGTGGGTCGAAGGCGGTGCGACGATGAGCCGGAGGCGGTGCAAGGAAAGGGCCCCCCCGGCTCGTGCCGGGGGGGCCCTGAAGAAGCGCTGAGCGCAGGCGATCAGAAGTCGAGGTCGTCGAGGGCGTCGTCCAGGGCGCCGTCGTCCTCGGCGGGCTCGTCGGCCTTCTTCTTCTCCTCGATCTTGGCGTAGCGCTCGAAGTAGCCCGGCTCGCGGAGTTCGCGGGCCCAGACGTTGTTGTAGAGCAGGTCCACGCAGCGGGTGTTCTGGATCGCCGTCTTGTTCGGCTCCTCGCGGTAGCTGTGGTACCAGCCCACGTTGCGGCCGTTGGCGATGTTCTGGAGGCTCCGCTGGCAGACGTCGCCGGCCTGGTTGCCGTCCTTGGTCGAGTAGTCCAGCGTGAGCATCACGTTCACGATGGCCGGGAAGGCGGGCTTGCCCTTCTTCTCGAGCGCGATGGCGGCGCGGTTGCCCGCGGCCCCCGCGTCCGGGTCGATCATCGTGCGGGCCAGGTCCATGATCTCCTCCCACTCGTCGGGGCTGGTGCCCGGCGGGGTCTCGAACATGGCGTAGGTCGCGATCTGCGGCTCGGCCGGGTCCTTGGGGTCGTAGAGCTCGTCCGGGTACTTGGCAGCCGTCTTGGGCTGACGCGAGAGCATGAAGACCTTGTAGCGGCCGGTCGCGGCGTTGCGCGGCGGCTCGGTCGCCGGGCCCTCGGGCTCCTCCGGAGCGGTCTCCTCGGGTGCGGCGGCCTCCGCCGCGCCGTCACCGGCAGGGGCGGGCTCGCTTGCGGGCGCTGCGGCCTCCGGCTCGGAGGGCGCCGCAGGCGCGGCCTCGGGCTCGGTGGAGCCGGCGGCCTCGGGCGCGGTGGTGCCTTCGGCCCCGGCCTCAGGCGCTGCGTCGGCCATCGCGGTCTTGTTCTCCACGATCTCCTCCTCAGCCTTGTTCATGAGGAAGAACCAGCCGGCGATCGCGATCACGACCGCGCCCAGGCTGCCCCACAGGAGGGCGGGGTTGCCCTGCTTCTGCTGGCGCCGGCCGCGGGCCGGACGGCCCTCGTCCTCGCCCTCTCCGCCGCGGCCGCGGCGCGAGGAGGCTCCTCCGCGCCGGGCTCCGGAGGCGGCGCTCCCGCGCGTGGTCCGGCTCCCGCCGGCGGCGGGCTTGGCGGCCCCCGCGGGCATACGGCTCGCCGGCTTGCTGGCGGCCTTCTTGGGGGCGGCCTTCTTGGCCGCGGGCTTGGCGGGCGCCTCGCCCTCGGCCGCCTCCGCCTTGCGGCGCGCCATGAGCTGCTCCTTCATCGAGGGGCCCTCGCGCCGCTTGCGCGGAGCCTCCTCACCGGCCTCAGCGACCTTCTTGGGCGGGGCCTGCGCGGGGCGCTTGGCCGCCGTGGGCTTCTTGGCGGGGACCGGCTCGGGCTTGGGCTGGGCCGGCGCGGGGGGCTCGGCGGTCTCGACCGGACCGACCGCGACGACGCCGCCGCACTGCTTGCACTTGGCCTTGTCGGCCGCGAACGTCTCGGGGAGCTTGTACTGGGCGCCGCAGTCGCCGCAGATGCCCTTGCGGAATTTCATGGGAGTGCCTCGGGGGGGAGAAGGGTGATCGTGGTGGTCAGCGGCCGCCACCCTGGCGGGCACGCTCGAAGTCGCGGCGCTCGCGCTCGTTGCGCGGCTTGAAGTCGGGGTCGTCGAGGAACGGGTCGTCGGCGGTGTCCTTGCGCCCCTCGAAGCGGCGGTAGCGCCGGTCGTACCAGCCGAACCACTGCTTGAGGCCGGCGTCCTGCCGCTCCTTGGTCGTGCCCATGGCCTCGTGGGCCTGGAACAGGGACTGGTAGCCCGTGATGTCGCGCAGGGTCAGGTGCACGAGGTTCAGCGCGCTGGCGTTCTCGAGCGAATCGAGGGGGATCGTGGCGAGCTGCGTCAGGAGCGGGGCGATGGCCGGCTTGCCGATCTCCTTGAGCTCCTGCTGGATGGAGAAGGTCTTGGTGGCGTCGGGGTCCACCAGCTTCGCGACCAGGCCGTCGATGCGCTTGCGCAGGTCCGCCGGCACGTCGTCGTCGTAGGGGATCGGACGGATCCGGCCCTCGAGCACGACGGAGCCGTCGGAGAGGGTCTTCTTCTCGACCTTCTTGGTCCGGCGCTGCTGGATCTTCTCGTCGGGCGAGATCCACCGCTTCCAGTCCCAGGCCTTGAGGGTCCCGTTCTCCCGCCAGAGGTGCCACTCGACGTGACGGTCGGCCTGTCCGGCGCTGGCGTCCTCGAAGGCCACCTGCACCCGGACGAGCAGACCTCCGCCCACGCCCTCGTCGTCGGACTCGACCCAGCCGTGGTAGGGCTTCCAGCCGGCGAGCAGGTCCTTGCCGGAGCCGCTCAGCATGTCCTTCGCGAGGTCACTGGCGAAGATGAGCCGATCGGTGGTGGGCAGCTGGTTCCAGGGGGTGCGCTCGGGCGCGGGCTCGCCGGCCTCGGCCGCGGCCGCCGCGAGCTCCTCGCCGATCCGCGCGTAGGCGCGCTCGGCGTGGATGCGCTGTCCCAGGCGGAAGTCGTCCCCGGCGAGGATCAGGTTGTGGATCTGGCGCACGGCCTGCACGCCCTCGCTCTCCCAGCCCATGAGGTCGACGACCTCGACCGGCTCGGGCTCCGGCTCCTCGGGCGGGGGCGGCGGCGGGGCGTCCGGCCCGGACCCCGAGCTGATGATCAGCCCGAGGACGAGCAGCACCGCGACGACGATGCCGCCGACCATCACGTTGGAGTTGTCGGCCTGCTTGCCCCCGCGGGCGCGCGCCCCCTTGGGCCGTGCCACGTAGACCTTGCTGCAGGAGCTGCAGCGGACCTTGGCTCCCTCCTTGCTGTCGGGGAGGTTCGCCTGGGCCTTGCAGGAGGGGCACTGGATGATCATGGGGGGGCCGAGCCAGGGGCTCGGAGGGCTCAGAAGGTACCCCTGGCCGCGGGGGGGCGCAATCGAGGGAGGCCCGTCCACGGGCTTGGAGCGGGGCGGGTCACGCCTAGGATGCCGGGATGAGCGACTCGCCGTTCCGCCTCGTGACGCCGCATCAGCCGACCGGGCACCAGCCCGAGGCGATCGCGAGCCTGGTGGACGGTCTCCAGCGAGGTGCCCCGCACCAGACGCTGCTGGGCATCACGGGCTCCGGGAAGACCTTCACGATGGCCAAGGTCATCGAGGGGGTGGGCCGCCCGGCCCTCGTGCTCTCGCCGAACAAGACCCTGGCGGCCCAGCTGTACGCGGAGTTCAAGGAGCTCTTCCCGCACAACGCAGTCGAGTACTTCGTCAGCTACTACGACTACTACCAGCCGGAGGCCTACGTCCCCTCGACGGACACCTTCATCGAGAAGGACGCCAGCCGGAACGAGAACATCGAGCGCCTGCGGAACTCGGCCACGCGCTCGCTGCTGGACCGGCGCGACGTGATCCTCGTCGCCTCCGTGTCCTGCATCTACGGCCTGGGCTCGCCGTCCAACTACTCGCGGATGGCCATCACCATCGAGCGCGGAGCGACCCTGGAGCGCGACGACCTCCTGCGGCAGCTCACGCAGATGCAGTACGCCCGCAACAACCTCGACTTCCGGCGCGGGGCCTTCCGGGTTCGCGGGGACGTCGTGGAGGTCTTCCCCGCCTACGAGGAGGACCGCGTCCTGCGCTTCGAGTTCTTCGGGGACGAGGTCGAGGCCATCACCGAGGTGAACCCGCTGCTGGGCGAGATCCTCGGGGACCTCGAGAAGGCCACGCTGTACCCGGCGAATCACTACGTGACCCCGATGGAGCGGCTCGAGCGGGCGATCCCTCTGATCGGGGAGGAGCTCGAGGAGCGGCTGGAGACGCTGCGCGGCGAGAAGAAGCTGCTCGAGGCCCAGCGGCTGGAGCAGCGCACGCGCCACGACCTGGAGCTGCTGCGAACGACGGGCGTGTGCTCGGGGATCGAGAACTACTCGCGGTTCATGGACGGCCGCGAGGCGGGGCAGCCTCCGTTCACCCTGCTGAACTACTTCCCCGACGACTGGGTGCTCTTCGTGGACGAGAGCCACGTCTCGGTGCCGCAGGTCGGGGCCATGTTCAAGGGCGACCGCTCGCGGAAGGAGACCCTCGTGGGGCACGGCTTCCGGCTCCCGAGCGCCCTCGACAACCGGCCCCTGCGCTTCGAGGAGTTCGAGAAGCTGGTCAAGCAGGCGGTCTTCGTGTCGGCGACCCCGGGCGGGTACGAGATGGACCACTCGGAGGGGGAGGTGGTCGAGCAGCTCGTCCGTCCGACCGGGCTGCTGGACCCCGAGATCGAGGTGCGTCCCGCCACCACTCAGGTCGACGACCTGCTCCACGAGATCCGCGGGGTGACCAAGGCGGGCTGGCGGACCCTCGTCACGACCCTGACCAAGCGCTCCGCGGAGGAGCTGACCACCTACTTCACCGAGCTCGGTGTCCGCGTGAGGTGGCTGCACTCGGAGGTCGACGCGATCGAGCGCACCGCGATCCTGCGCGACCTGCGCCTCGGGGAGTTCGACGTCCTCGTCGGGATCAACCTGCTGCGGGAGGGCCTCGACCTGCCGGAGGTCGCCCTGGTTGCTGTCCTGGACGCCGACAAGGAGGGGTTCCTGCGGGCCCGTACCAGCCTGGTTCAGACCTGCGGTCGCGCGGCGCGGAACGCGGACGGCCGGGTGCTGTTCTACGCGGACCGCATCACGGACTCGATGCGCGCGTGCATGGACGAGGTGAGTCGCAGGCGGGAGATCCAGGTGGCCTGGAACGAGGAGCGTGGCATCACCCCTCAGACGGTCATCAAGCCGGTGCGGGAGTCGCTCGAGGCGCTCTACGAGATGGACTACGCCGACATCCCGGAGGTCGCCGAGCGCCCGAAGGTGAAGGACGACGACGACCCGCGGGGTTGGGACCGCCCCCGGCTCGAGGCCGAGCTCGAGCGGGTGCGGGGCGCGATGCTGGAGGCCGCGGGGGAGCTCCGCTTCGAGGACGCGGCGCGCATGCGCGACCGGCTCAAGGAGCTGGAGGCCGCCCACCTCGTGAGCTGAGGGGCCCCGGAGGCCTCAGTCGTTGCCCCAGAAGCCGCGATCGGAGTGGTAGCCGACGCCCGCGGTCCCCTGGAGCGCCCGCGCCCAGTAGAGCGACCAGGTGTCGCTGCGCGTGGAGTACCTCAGCTTGCTCAGGAGCAGGGGCTGGTACTCGGCGGCGAACTGCTCCTGGGACGGCCAGCTGCCGGTGCGCTCGCGGGCGTCCTCGGCCCAGGCCTCGACCGCGCGCGCCTCGCGGGCGAAGAGCTGCTCCTCGATGGTGAAGGGGAGGTCGAGCAGGAGCATCAGCCCCGCCGCGCCCAGGACGATGCGGCGGCGCTGGGCGCGCTGCTGGACCAGCGAGAGCACGAGGCCGGCCGCGGCCAGCGCCGCGAGGGCCGCGATGTGCTCGCGCTCGAGGAGGGGCTCGTCGGGCTCCTGGGGCTCGAGGGCGGTCGCGCCCTCCACGAGGAGGGCCTCCTCCACGGCCACCGCGCCCAGCTCGTGGGTCACCGCGCTGTGGCTGCCCGCGTTGAGCAGGAAGGCACCGAGCACCACCAGGGCGACGGCGTTCGCGGTGCTGTAGAGGGCGTTCCAGCGCCAGACGATGCCGGGCCAGAGCAGGAGGGTCGGGGGCAGGCCCAGGCCGACGAAGAAGAAGAAGGTCCCGAAGCGGTCGCCCCAGTCCCACGAGCGGACCGCGCACGCGATCAGGGCGAACCAGCCGCCCGTCAGGATCGCCGCGGCCCGACGGGCGTGCAGCATCCAGCGGTCCGGCAGCTCCGGGGGGAGGGGGCCGCGCATGGCGGCAGCGAGCACCTGCGGGTCGCCGAGGTCCTCCAGCGCGCGGGTCCAGGCCGCGTCCTCGAGCTCGCCCGCGGCCACGAGGTTGGCGACGGCGGCCTCGAGGTCGCTCTCGACCTCGGCCAGGACCTCCGCGCTCCGGCGACCGGGGCCGCCCAGGGCCGACTCCAGCGCGTCGAGGAAGGTCGCGGCCCGCGGGTGGGGATGATCAGCCACGGCCGGCCTCCTGGAGCAGGGCCTCGACGGCCTCCTGGAGGCGACGCCACTCGGCGGCCTTGGCGCGCTGGGCGCGCCGCCCGTCGCGAGTGATGCGGTAGGTCTTGCGGCGCTTCGCCCCCTCGGGCTCGACCCACTGGGCCTCGATCCAGCCCTCGCGCTCCAGCCGGTAGAGGAGCGGGTAGAGGGTGCCCTGCTTGAACTGGAAGCCGCCGTTCCCGCGCTCCTCCAGGGTGGTGAGGATCTCGTACCCGTACATGGGGCGCGGGATCAGGATCGTCAGCAGCACGAGCTCGGCGCAGCCACGGACCAGTTCGGGCGGGAAGGCGTTGGCCATGCGTGGCAAGGTATCTTGCTACGCAAGATTTGGCAAGGAGGCCTCCGGAAGAAACCGCGCGGCGGCGGCACACGCCGCAGGAGTGCAGGGGCCGTCCAGGGGGGGCGAGGCCCTGCAGGGGCCACGCATGGGCCGCGGCTCGGTGGAGGGCCGCCTGGCGAGGGCTGCCCCCCGGCTCGCGCTACTGCACCTCGGCGCGGTACTCGTCCAGCACCTTGCGCAGGAGGGCGATGTCGGACTCGAAGGACTCGGGGAGTAGGGGCCCGAACGAGAACCGGAAGAAGGACTCGTAGGGGGAGCGGTAGGCCGGGTCCTTGTCGTGGGGCCGAGCCATGTCGCAGTCGAACCCCTCGAGGATCGCGGCGCCGTGGCGGAACAGCCGCTGGTTCAGCTCGCGCGCGTTGAGGCCCTCGGGCAGCTCCAGCCAGTGGTAGAAGCCGCCGTTCCCCGTGTGAACGGTGAGGCCCATGGCGGCGAAGGCCTCCCCGTAGCGCTCGCGCTGGGTGCCGTAGTGGCGGGCGACGGCCTCGCGGGCCTGGGCGACGCGGCCCGGCTCGAGCAGCTCCACCGCGTAGAGCTGCGAGGGATGGCTGACGCCCCCCATGCCGAAGCTCGAGAAGTTCGCCATGGTCTCGATGTTGCGCTTGCTGGCGATCACCCAGCCGATGCGGATGCCCGGGCACTGGAGGCCCTTGGTGCAGGCCCCGGCGAGGAAGACGTTGCTCTCGTCCAGGTCCTTCACATAGCGGAGGCCGCTCACGCCGCCGGAGGCGTGGAACATCTCGTAGGCCTCGTCCAGCAGGATGCCGTTGCCCGGCTGCTCGGCCAGGGCGATCAGCTCCTCCAGCTCGGCGCCCTCGCGCGTGTGCCCCGTGGGGTTGCCCGGGTTCGAGATGACGGGGAAGAGGTGCGTCCTCGCGTTCAGCCCGGTGCGATCGAAGTACTCGGCGTTGCTCGGGTGGAAGCCGTTCTCGCGCGTGAACGGCACCACGCGCCAGCTGGTGTTCGTCTGGGTGAGGATGTCCAGGTAGGCCGGCCACTCCACGTTGCCGATGCGGACCTCCACGTGACCCTTGAGGAAGGCCAGCACCGTGTGGATGCCGGGTCGGCCGCCCGCGAAGACCATCACGTTCTCGGGCGTGATGGACGAGCCGTACTGCCCGTTGTAGTGGGCGGCGATGGCCTCGCGGAGGCGGGGGTGGCCCCAGGCCTTGGGGTAGAAGCGGTCCTCCCAGGTGACCTCGACGCTGTCCGGGAGCGCGGGCCCTCCCTCGAGGGGGGTCGTCAGGGGAAAGCCCTGGGAC
>WTJQ01000405.1 GCA_011524785.1 Planctomycetota bacterium
GTCCAGGAGGACGGCAGCTACGAGGTGGAGCTCTCCGGCGGCGGCGCGTACGTGGTCAACGTGCAGCGCGTGCCCGGCGGCATCGGCCAGCAGCAGACGGTCGAGCTCGCGCGGGAGATCCCGCGGGACGTCGAGGAGTGGCGGCTCGACCTCGAGCTGCCCCTCGGGCGCATCGTCGGGCGGGTCCTGCGCTCGAACGGCCGGCCGGCCGCGGGCGAGCGGGTGACCCTCGCCGTCGACGGCGGCACCCGGAGCGACAGCCTCTTCGGGGGGCAGTTCGCCGAGCTGGTCGCCGACGACGGCGGCGGCTTCGAGCTGGAGGGTCTCCGCCCCGGCACCTACCGGGTCTCCGCCGGCGGGACGAGCCCCTGGAGCAGCGACAGCCGCACGGGACTCGGTCGCGTGACCGTTGGGGGCCTGCGACTGGGTGAGGACCAGACCCTCGACGGGGTCGAGATCGTCCTCCCCGAGCCGGGCGAGGCCGTGGTCACCGTGGTCGACCCGGCCGGCGCTCCCCTCCCGGGCCAGACGGTCTTCGTGCGCGACGCGGAGGGGCGCATCCTCGAGCCCTTCAGCATCCTGGCGACCGACGCCCAGGGACGCCTCTCCTACCGCGGCCTCGCCCCCGGGACCTACACCGCCTTCGCGCGCGGCGCGGGCCGGGCGACGGAGGAGTCCGCGCCGTTCGAGGTGCGCTCCGAGGGGACCGCCCAGGTGCGGCTCGTTGGCGGCATGGGCACGATCCTCTGGGTCCGGCTCCTGGACGGTGATGGGCAGCCCGTGAGGGGCTCCGTGACGGTCCGGGACTCGGGGGGACGCGTCGTCTCGAGCGCGCTCGGCCTCCAAGACGTGCAGGTCCTCTACATGGAGGGCGGCTTCTCCCCCACCGAGCATCGCCTGGGTCCCTTGGCCGACGGCCGCTACCGGGTCGAGGCGCGCGTCGGGGACGCGGTCGAGGACAAGCTGGTCTCGATCCGCAGCAACGGCGAGAAGCGCGTCACCGTGCGCGTGCGCTGAGGCCGGCAGCGATGGATCGGCCCGCCGCGGGCCTCCTGGGCTCACTCCTCGAGCGGGAGGAGGTCCGGACGCTCGCCCCGGGCCCAGGCGTCGAGGCGGGGACGCACGAACTCGTCGAACAGGATGCGCGCGCAGGCCGCGACCGGGATGGCCAGCAGCAGTCCGTAGAACCCCGCCAGCAGGCCTCCGGCGAAGGAGGCGAAGAGGATGGCCGGGGTGGAGAGGTCCGTGCTCGGCCCCTGGATCCGCGGGGTGAGGACGTAGTCGTCGAGCGCCTGGCCCAGCTGGTAGACGACCGTGGGCGCGACCAGGATCCACCACCACGTCCCCTGCGTTCCCCCGGCACCCTCCAGGGCCATGAGGACCATGATCACGGGCAGCGCCGCGAGCGTGGCGTAGGGGACGAGGGCCAGCAGGCTGATGCCGGCCCCCACCAGGAGCGGCGCCGGCGCGCCGATCAGCGCGAAGCCGACCGTGTAGAAGAGCGCGAGCAGCAGGGCGATCAGGATGCGCCCCCGCACGAAGCCGCTGATCGCACGGTCCATGCGCGCGAGGACCTCACGGGCACGCGGCCGGCTCGCCTCGGGGACCCAGCCCCACGCGGCGCGGGCGTGCCGCGCGTGGCCCGTGATCGCGAAGTAGAGGAAGAACAGCGTCAGGAACGCCATCAGCACGGTCTGACCGGCCCACTCCGCGGTCCCCACCGCGAGGCGCGCCGCCGCTCCCCCCGTCTGGAACAGGCTGCTGGCCACGCGCTCACTGTGCGTGCCCACCCAGTGGAGGCCAGCCTCCGCCAGGCGTGCGAGGTCGGTCACGTCGGCCCCCGCGAGGCGCAGGGCAGCATCGAGGGCGCCCGTCCCCTCGGCCACGACGTCCCCTTGAGCCCGTGCGCCCACCTCGAGCACGAACGCACGCACCCCGCGCCAGGCCTCGGGGACCTGCTCCTGCAGGACGACGTCGTCGGGAGCCCGCACGCTGGCCACCACCGCGGCCGAACCCTCCGAGACGGACACCGCGAGCCGCGCTCCCTGGAGCGCGGCGAAGGAGCCCCCCACCAGCAGCGGCACCAGCGCCAGCACGAGGCCGCCGCCGAGCACCACGCTCGTGCTGCCCGTTCTCGCGAGCGGCGTCCGCCGCTCGACGAGCGCGACGACGGGCTCGAGCAGGTAGGCCAGCAGCACCGCCAGGAGAACGGGGACCGTGACCAGGGACAGCTGGTGTCCGAGGCGCAGGAGTGCGAGGAGGGACCCCAGCACGAGCAGGTCCCGGACCCACTGGATCTGCCAGAGGTGGAGCGTGGCCCAGGCGGGCCTCCCGTCGCTGCGGGGCTCCGCGCCTTCAGCGCCCTGGGACTCGCTCGCCATGGCTGCAGTCTGGAGCGGCCGCCCGAGCGGATTCAAGCGAGCGGAGCACCAGGGCGGCGCTCGCAGCCTCGGCCTCAGGCCGGCAGCTCGGCGCGCAGCCAGTCCAGCAGCCGGGCCATGTCGGCAGCCAGGGGCGACTCGGCCACGAGGTCCTCCCCGGTCACGGGGTGACGGAGCTCGAGGCGCTCCGCGTGGAGGCACTGGCGACGCGGGACCGGCGCGTCCGCCTGCAGCGGCGTCCGCAGCGCACCGCGGTGGCGGTACACCGAGTCCCCCACGATCGGGTGCCCCGCGTGGGTCAGGTGGACGCGCACCTGGTGCGTGCGTCCCGTACGCGGACGGGCCGCGACCAGGGCATGCCCCTGGAAGAGCTCGCGGCGCTCCATCAGGGTCGCCGCCTCACGCCCCTCCTCGCCCTCGGGCGCGATCCGCATGCGCTCGGGATGCCGCGGGTCCCGCTGCATCGGAGCCTCGATCCACTCGCTCTCGAAGCGGGGCTGGTGGTGGACGAGTGCCAGGTACGTCTTGTGGACCTCGCGGGCGGCGAACTGCGCCTGGAGTCCCTCCAGGGCCTCCGTCGTCCGCGCGATGACCATCACCCCGCTCGTGAGCCGGTCGAGGCGGTGCACGAGGCCGTGCCGCCTGGGGTCCTCGGCGGCCGCGCTCGGCCCCCTCGCGGCCTCGGCCAGCGTCACGACGGTGTCCCGGCGGGAGTGGTCGTTGGCGTGGCTGAGGAGGCCGGCCGGCTTGTCGACGAAGGCGAGGTGCTCGTCCTGGTGGAGGACGGGCAGCTCCTGGATCACGCCCCCCTCGGGCGTGGTCGGGGGCGCCAGCTCGGGCAGCTCCAGCTCGATCTCCTGCCCCCCGTCCACGAGGTGCCCCGGCCGCCGCACGACCTCGCCCCCGACGCGCACGAAGCCGCCCTTCACCACGGCCTGCAGCCGGCTGCGCGACCAGTCCGGGATCGAGCCGGCCAGGAACCGGTCGAGGCGCACGCCGCTGGCGTCCTGAGGCACGATGAGACGCTTCACTGCGCGTCATTCCATCGCCGGATGGCGCGTGCTACAACCGAAAGGTCTGGAAGCCCCAGGTCATGATCGGACACCGACGCCCCACGATCCTCCTCGTCGACGACGAGCCGGCCGTCCTCGAGGTCCTGGCCGCGGTCCTCGGCTCCCAGGGCTTCACGGTGGTGACGGAGACCCAGGCCACCGTGGCCGCCGCGCTGATCGAGCGGCAGGCGGCGAAGGGCGCGCCCTTCTCCGCGGTCGTGACCGACGTGATGTTCGAGGGGCGCACGGAGGGTGATGCCGTCTTGGCCGCCTGCCGCAGCGCCTCCCCGCGCACCGTGGTCGTGCTCATGACCGGCTACCCCGCCCTGGAGGGTGCGGTCTCGGCCATCAAGCAGGGGGCCCAGGACTACATCCAGAAGCCGGTCGATCCCCAGGCCCTGGCCCAGCTGCTGCACCGGGCGCTGAGCGAGCGGCGGATCCACCGCGAGGACGTGTCGTACCTCGACCTCGTGGACATCCTCTCGGACATGGTGGCCCACACCATCGAGCGCGTGGACCCGTACACGGCTGGGCACGGGGAGCGCACCCGCAACTACTGCCGCGAGATCGCCGAGCAGCTCGGCCTGGATCGCAGCACGACCGAGCGCCTGGAGCTCGCCGCCATCGCGCACGACTACGGCAAGATCTACCTCGACGACCTCACCTTCCTGACCAAGAAGGGTCCCCTCACGCCGGACGAGTACCGCGAGGTCCAGCGCCATCCGGAGGTCGGCGCCAACAAGCTGGGGACGAACCCCCACCTGCTGGAGGCCTGCGCCTACATCGCCGAGCACCACGAGCGCTGGGATGGGACGGGCTACCCGCGGCGCCTGAAGGGCGGCCAGATCAGCCCCGCGGGGCGCATCCTCTGCCTCGTGGAGGTGTTCGACTCGCTGACCACGCGGCGCTCGTACAAGGATCCGTGGGACCTGGAGAAGACGCTCGACTTCTTCGAGAGCCAGTCCGGCCGCGCCTTCGAGCCCGAGGTCCTGGACGTCTTCCTGCGGCTGCTCGAGAAGCATGGCCCCGCCTGGCTGGAGGCGCCGATGCGCGACCTCGAACAGGCCGGCCTGCAGCCCGGCTCCTGAGGCCCCCCGGCCTCGGCAGTGGAACGGCCCAGGGGGCCGCGACGCGGGTTGCGTGCACGGCTGTCCTCTCGACGGATCCGTCACGGCCTTCTCCGGGCCGCGCGGCCCTTGTCATGGCACCGTTCAAGGGGCTGCGGAGGCTCGGGCAGGCTGCCCTGCGCCATCGAGGCCAGCCCCCTGCAGGGGCCTCCACCAGGGACCGGCTCGAACCGGGCTCCCGGGAGCGCCCGACGGCTTGCCAGGGGCCTCAGGATGCCTATCCTCTTTGCCCCTCTGTTTCCGCGCGAAACGCGCCGGCCCCGCGTGACTAGTGGTGGTGGCACTGCCTGCCCTCCGCTGGACCCGGGACCTCCGCACCTCGATCCGCTCAGAATCCATGCTGCTCTCCGCCTCGATCCTCGCCGCTGCCCCCGCTCTCCTGGCCCCCCAGGACACGCCTCCCGGACTCGTCCTCATCGACGGCGGCCGGAGTGAGGTGGGGAACGACCGCAAGGTGATCGAGGGCATGCTCGAGTCGAACCCGCGCGCCGAGGGCTTCATCCGCGCGCTGGACGCCGAGACCCCCGGCCACACGGTCAGCGTCGAGGACTACTACATCGGGGCGACGGAGGTCACCAACGAGCAGTACGCCGAGTACATCAAGGCGACCGGCGAGGCTCCCCCCTACCACTGGGGCGCCAAGGCCACCGAGGAGGCGCGCGTCGCCTTCTTCCAGGACCGCTCGAACAAGGGCAAGACCTTCGACCCGGCCAAGTGGTGGGAGGACAACTGGCAGGAGCACGCCTGGGAGATCGACCCGGACGACCTGCTGCGCCCTGTCATCTTCATCAACTACCAGGAGGCCGTGAACTACTGCGTGTGGGCCGGCCTGCGCCTTCCCAGCGAGGCCGAGTTCCAACGCGCCGTCCGCGGCAAGGGCAAGGACTTCTACCCCTGGGGCATGGAGTGGATGGGCAACTGCTGCTCGACAGCCGAGTTCAAGGCCGACAACGCCGTGCTCCTCGCAGGGATGTTCCCCGACGGCGCCACCAAGAACGGGATCCACGACCTCGCGGGCAACGTCTGGGAGTGGACCTCGGACCCCTACAGCCCCTACCCGGGCTTCAAGCCGGGCAAGTACAAGGTCGGGAAGGAGCGCCTCGAGCCCCAGCCCACCTGGAACGCCGACTGGCGCGTGGCCGTGGGCGGCTCCTACCAGAACGACCGCATCGCCGCGCGCTGCACCACCCGCCGCGGCACCGATCGCTACCAGCGCACCTCCGGCATCGGGTTCCGCGCTGCCGCCTCGCTCGTGCCCGGCAAGGACCTCTGCGAGCGTCTCTACGAGCGTGAGGTCCGCAACAGCCGCGCCCGCTCGATCGGGACCGAGTTCAACACCTCCACGGTCTTCGCGATGGACCGCTGGCAGGCGAAGGCGACCGCCTTCACCGGGATCCAGAGCGCGAAGCTGAAGCGCCGGGAGCACTACTCCAAGTACGAGGTGCCCAGCACCTACGGCGTGATCGAGCGCTACGAGTACCTGGTCTTCAGCCCCGTCGCCCAGATCGAGGAGGCCAACGTCGGCACCTGGAAGAAGGGCACCGTGAAGAACGGCCCGGCGACCCTGGGCTTCCTCGCCACCAGCGAGCCCATCAGCAGCCCCGCCCTGGCCGCCGGAACCTACCTCGTGGCGTTCCGCGCCGCCGGCAAGCCCGAGGCTCCCAAGGACGACGCGGAGGCCGAGGGTGACGGCGCCGCCGACAAGCTCGTCATCCGCCAGGACGACGACGAGGGGCTCCCCGTCTGGATGGCCCAGATCGACCCGATGGAGGACAACCTCCTCTTCTTCGAGGCCAAGAGCGGTGAGCTGACCGCCAGCCTCCCGGTCCGCAAGGCCCCCGAGATCGTCAAGTCCCAGGGCGCCGGCTGGCGCAAGGACAGCGAGAAGGTCGAGATCAAGGACGCCGACGGCAAGCGCGCCTTCGAGCAGCAGCCCCGCCTCACCCTGCGCGCCGAGGTCCCCCACCGTCTCCGCGGCAAGGTCCTCGCCTTCGAGCTCATGACCACCGTCGAGCCGGGGCTGATGGATCGCGCCGGCTGGCGCGGCCTGAAGTGACCGGATCGCGCCGGCTGGCGCGGCCTGAAGTGACCGGATCGCGCCGGCTGGCACGCCTCGGCGTGGCTGCTTCGCGTCCGCAGGCGCGGCCCGGCATGAAGGGTCCGCGTCCACTGACGCGGACCGGAGAGATGGCTTGGCGCCTGCTGACGCGGCCTCGAGTCGCCGCATCGGCCCGGCTGGGCAGCGCCCCGCGTACGGGGCGCTCAGGACGGCGGTAGACTCCGGTGGTGATGCGTGCCTCCACCGGTCCCTACCAGAGCCTGCCTGGGCTCAGCGTCCGCCGCCACCGCTTCGAGGTCCCGCTCGACCACGGGAACCCGAAGGCCGGCTCGCTGGAGCTCTTCGCACGCGAGGTCCGCGCCGCCGGCAAGGAGGCGGAGGACCTGCCCTGGCTGGTGTTCCTGCAGGGGGGACCTGGCTACGAGGCGCCGCGCCCCACGGAGGCCAGCGGATGGATCGGGCGCGCCGTGCAGGATCTGGCGGTCCTCCTGCTCGACCAGCGCGGGACGGGCCTCTCCAGCCCGCTCGACCCCGTTCACGTCGCAGCCCTCGGGGACGCGGCGACCCAGGCCGCGCACCTGGCCCTCTTCCGGGCGGACTCCATCGTGGCCGACTGCGAGGCCATCCGCCCGACCGTCACCGGGGGCGCCCCCTGGCGGATCCTCGGCCAGAGCTTCGGCGGCTTCTGCGCGACGCGCTACCTCTCGGCCGCGCCCGAGGGTCTCTCGGGCGCGCTCATCACCGGCGGGATCCCCGGGCTCGAGGCCACCGCAGCCGAGGTCTATGCCCACACCTACCCCCTCTGCGAGCAGAAGCACGCCCTCTGGTTCGAGCGCTACCCCGAGGACGAGCAGCGACTCCTCGACCTCTATGCCCACCTCGGGGAGCACGAGGTCCTGCTGACCGACGGGGACCGCCTGACCCCTGAGCGCTTCTCGATGGTCGGCCTCCAGCTCGGCATGAGCGATGGCCTCGAAGCCGTCCACGGGCTGCTGGAACAGGCCCAGCCCGAGGGTGGAGGCCCCGCGGGGCGGGGCTTCCTCCGCGCCTACGAGCGCACGGTGCTCCACGACCACCACCCGATCTTCTCCGTGCTGCACGAGGGCTGCTACACGCAGGGCGCCGCCAGCCGTTGGGCCGCCACGGCCGAGGCCGCGCAGCACGCCGGCTATCCCTCCTCCGGGGCACCGCTCACCCGCCTCAACGGCGAGATGATCCACCCCTGGATGTTCGAGCAGATCGGCGCCCTGCGCCCGCTGGCGGAGGCCGCCCAGCTGCTGGCCGAGAAGGAGGACTGGCCCCAGCTCTACGACCCGGCCCAGCTCGAGCGCAACGAGGTCCCGGCCGCGGCCGCCGTCTACACCCATGACATGTACGTGCCCCGCGCGCTCTCGAT
>WTJQ01000626.1:0-2324 GCA_011524785.1 Planctomycetota bacterium
GATGCCAGCCTCGATGCGGCGCGCTGAGTCGCCCGGCACGTCCTCCCGCGGCACGAGCAGGGAGAGTTCGCCGGCAGCGAGCTCGAACTCCTCGAGGGCCAAGGGGTCGACGGTCGAGCGCAGCTCGAGCTCCTGCTCGAGCGTGAGCTCCCCGGTCACGAGGTCGGCCGCCCGCTGGAGCGTCGCCTCGTCCCAGCCTGCGAAGGAGCGACTCATGAGCGCCCCTCCCCCTGCCGCGGACGGAGGAGCTGGGAGGCCTCGTCCAGGCCTCGGCGGATGTGACTCTTGACGGTGCCCAGCGGCATGCCCGTCGCCGTCGCGATCTCCTGGTGGGTCAGGCCGTCGACGACGGACATGAGGATGACCTTGCGTCGCTCGGGCTGGAGGCGCTCGAGGGCCTCGTGGGCGCGGCGCGCCTCGTCGCGCACGTCGACCATCTCGAGCCCCGGGTCGTCGCCACCGCGCATGCCCTCCTCGATCACCTCCTCGCCGGGCGCCCGCGAGATGCGGCGGCGGCGGTCGATGACGCGGCGGCGTGCGATGGTCGCGATGAAGGTCGCCTCGGAGGCGCGCGTCGCGTCGTAGCGGCCGGCGCTCTTCCAGACCTCGATGAAGATCTCCTGGACGAGGTCCTCGATCGTGGCGACGTCGCGCATCAGCTTGCGCGCGAGCGACCAGACGAGAGGACCGAAGCGCTCGAGGCACTGCTGCACCGCCTGGGCATCTCCGCGCGCGATGCGCGGCAGCAGGAGGTCGTCCTGGGCCTGGGTGTCCGTCATGCTCCCGCCGATCGAGGCCCCCGCGAGACTCTCCGCGGGGCCGCCTTGCGACGCGCTGAGCATACCCTCGGACGGCTCGCCGAGGGCATCGGACCCGTTTCCTGGGGCTGAAGCGCCCGAGATGCGACGCGGGCCCGGGCCCCGCAGAGGGGGCCCGGGCCTTCGGAAGGGCTCGGAGGAGTCCCAGGGATTCACGGTGCGCTCATCCGGGGGTCGAGCCCCGGCAGGTCACTGGGGCAGCAGGACCTTGTCGATCACGTGGATGACGCCGTTGGTGCAGTCGAGGTCGGCCTTGACGACCTTGGCCCCGTTGACGAACACGCCGTCATCGGTGCCGCGGGTGGTCAGCTCGCCTCCCTGCAGGGTCTTCACCTTGGCGCCCTTGGCGGCGGCGTCCGAGAAGACGCGGCCCGGGACGACGTGGTAGGTCAGCACCGCCGCGAGCTTCTCCTTGTTCTCGGGCTTCAGCAGCGAGGCCACGGTGCCCTCCGGGAGGGCGGCGAAGGCGTCGTCGGTCGGGGCGAAGACGGTGAAGGGACCGTCGCCCTTCAGGGCCTCGACGAGGCCGGCGGCCTGGATGGCAGCGGCGAGGGTCTTGAAGGCGCCGGCCTCGACGGCCGTGCTGATGATGTCGTTCGAGCTGGGCAGGATGACCTTGTCGATGACGTGGATGACGCCGTTGGCGCACTCGATGTCGGTGGTCACCACCTGGGCACCGTCGATGAAGACGCCCTCCTTCTTGACGACGACCTCGACACGCTGGCCGTTGAGGGTGCCGGCGGCGTCGAGCTTGACGACCTGCTTGGCGCGGACGTCACCAGACACGACGTGGTAGGTGAGGATCGAGGTGAGGAGGCCCTTGTTCTTGGGGTCCAGCAGGGTCTCGAGGGTGCCCTTCGGCAGGGCGGCGAAGGCCTCGTCGGTCGGGGCGAAGACCGTGAAGGGGCCCTTGCCCTTCAGGGCGTCGACGAGGTCGGCAGCCTGGACGGCGGCGACGAGGGTCTTGAAGGAGCCGGCAGCGACGGCGGTGTCGACGATGTCCTTGGGGGCATCGACGTTGGCGGCCACGGCGGCCTTGGCCTTGGAGCCGCACGAGGAGCCGCAGTCCTGGACCGGGGCCACGCTCGGGGCGAGGGCGAGGAGAAGGGGGAGAATCATCGAATTCACCTGAGTTGGGGGTTGAACCGCGGGGAGAGTGTTCCGCTCCCGGCCAGTGCGGCGATCGCTTCGCCTCCAAACACTGCGCGGTGCAGAGGTGCCTTCGCCGTTGCCGTGCGAGAGATGCGAGACCTGCGCGATCACGCGAAGAAAGTGAGGCTCGCAGGGCCTTGGTCGTGCGGCATGCGGCGCGCAGCAGCGCACGTGGCACCACACAGGACCTGTAGGGGTCCAGCGGCCGAACGAATTCCTTGCACGACGTGCCCGGACCTCGATGGACCGGCACCGCGGTTCCTCAGACGAGGAAGGCGCAGAGGACGAGTGAGCCCATCACCAGGTAGCTGGGCAGGTCCTCGCGGGCTTCGAGAATGATCTTGGACATGGCGG
>WTJQ01000626.1:2424-8011 GCA_011524785.1 Planctomycetota bacterium
CTCTCGTAGCCCAGGAGTCCCAGCCTCAGCAGGACCGTGTCCAGGAGGGTTCCAACCAGTCCCACGGTCAGCACGAAGACGAGGGAGCGCCGCACGTCCGGAGCGGTCCACAGGAATCCCACGAGGCACGGGACGAGGGCCGCCGGGCCCCACCAGACCTCGCCCCGCGCACCTCCGGCCACCGCGGCGAACCACAGCGCCTGGAAGAGGACGAAGTTGACGAGGTTGGCCATCCGGAGGGCTCAGCGCGCCAGGCTGCCGAGCATCGGCGCGCAGCGCGCGCCGGGCTTGACGAGGGTCAGCTGGGCCACGTCGATGTGGCGCTCGTCGAAGCCTCCCTCGCAGTAGTGGAAGTAGAACTCGAAGAGGCGGAGGAACGTCTCCTCGAAGCCCAGCTCCTGGGCCTCGTCCCAGCGCTCCCGCAGGCGCTCGCGCCACGCGGCCAGGGTCCGGGTGTAGTGGGTCCCGAAGCACTCCTGGTGGCTGAGCCGCAGGTCGCTGGAGGCCGTCGCGGCCCGGAGCAGGGCCGTGGTCGAGGGGATGTTGCTCCCGGGGAAGATGTAGCGCTGGATGAAGTCCACCGAGCGCGCCGCCCGCTCGAAGTGCTGGTCGGCGATCAGGATGGCCTGCATGGCCATGACGCCGTGCGGCCGGAGCAGGCGACCGCACTGCTCGAAGAACTCGCCGTAGTACTGGTGCCCCACCGCCTCGATCATCTCGACCGACACGAGCTTGTCGTAGGTCCCCTCGAGCTTGCGGTAGTCCTCCAGGAGCAGGGTGATGCGATCCTCGAGGCCCGCCTCCCGGACGCGCCGGCTGGCGAAGGCGTGCTGCTCGCGTGAGATCGTCGTCGTCGTGACGCGGCAGCCGTACTCGCGCGCGGCGTGCAGGGCCAGCCCACCCCAGCCGGTGCCGATCTCCAGCAGGTGGTCCGAGGGACGGAGATCGAGCTTCCGGCACAGGCGATCGATCTTCGCCACGGAGGCCTCCTCGAGCGTGGACGCCTCCGACTCGAAGATGCCCGACGAGTAGGTCATGGTCGGATCGAGGAAGAGCTCGAAGAAGTCGTTCGAGAGGTCGTAGTGGGCCGCGATGTTGTCGCGACTGCCCTCCTCGGTGTTGCGACGCAGCCGATGGAAGGCCGCGAGGAACGGCTTGGACAGGCGTGCCCAGCCGCTGTCCAGCCGATCGAGGGCCTCCTGGTTGCGCACCATCAGCCGCACGACGTCGGTGGGCGCGGGGCTGCCCCACCAGCCCAGGGCGTAGGCCTCGCCCGCGCCGATCGAGCCCCGCAGGGCGAGCGCCCCCCAGAAGCGATCGTCGTGCACCTCGAGGACCGCGTCGACCGCCTCGTCCATGGAGCGGCCGAACTCGTGGCGCCGCTCGTCCACCACCACGGTCAGGTGGCCGGCCTCGATGGCCTCGAAGCCCTTGAGGACCGCCTTCTGGAGGAGGGACGGGCGCGGGACCCTGCGGACGGCCTGGGCGGGGTCGAGGGTCGTGATGCTGGAGCTGGTCTTCATGGAGGGATGCCGGCGAGCGGCGCGTTCAGGTGCGGACCGCGGAGGCGGGCCGGGAGGCGCCGCGCTTGCTGGGGTGGACGTGGAAGGGCACGCGCTTCAGCCAGAGGAGCGCGGCGTGGACGTAGATCCCGGCGGTCACCCGCCAGGTGAGGAGCGGGTGGCGCAGGAGGGCGCGCACGAGGCTCTCTCGCGTGAGGGGACGGCGCTCGGCCGTGAGGCCCGCCTGGAACACCTTCGCACCGGCCTCCAGGTTCTCCATGTGCACCGTCAGGTGCTCGCCGGGCGTGCGGAAGGACCAGTCGTACTCGTGCTCCATCGGATGGAACGGTGAGACGTGGAAGTCCTTGGCGAACCGCCAGCGGTGGCCAGCGCCCGGCCCCGAGTCCCGGGCGTCGAGGACGTAGGCGTGGCGCTCGTCCCAGGGGGTGTTCGTGATCTCGGCAACGATGGCGTCGAGGCGCTCCTCGCGGTCGTAGCAGTAGTAGAAGACGACCGGGTTGAAGACGTAGATCCAGGACCGCAGGTGTCCCACGAGGGCGACGCGGCCCTCGGGACGGCGCCCGAGCTCCGCCTCCACGCGGTCGAGGACCACCTCGCGCAGGCAGCGCTCGGGGTCGCCCATGTAGTCGGCCCGGCGGAACCAGGCCAGCGGCGACCAGCGCGTGGGGATCGGCAGCTCCCCCCGCTCCAGCTCGCCCAGGTCGACGAGGGGCAGGAACACGCGCGCCTGGAAGCGGTGCCGGCGCGGCGTCAGCCGGTCGTGGTAGACCCGACCCTCGTACAGAGCGCTCCTCACGCCAGCGCCGCCTCCATGCCCGCGCACTCCTCCACGCGTCGCGCCGCCGTCAGGCCGCTCTGCAGCCCGTCCTCGTGGAAGCCGTAGCGCCAGTAGGCGCCGCAGAAGTGGACGCCGTTCACCCCATCGATCTCCGCGTGCCGCTCCTGGGAGCGGACGCTGGCCATCGAGTAGACGGGGTGGTCGTAGACGAACGAGGCCACCACGCGCGCGGGATCGATGTCGGCGCTGCGGTTGAGGGTGACGAGGTACTCCTCCTGGGCCTCGAGCCCCTGCAGGAGGTTCATCCAGTAGGTGACCGTGGGAAGCTCCGAAGCGGGCTCCGTCAGGTGGTAGTTCCAGCTCGCCCAGGCGCGGCGGCGCCGCGGCATGATCGAGGTGTCGGTGTGCAGGACGACCTCGTTGGGCTGGTACGCGAAGCCGCCGAGGACCTCCCGCTCGAGGGGTGTCGCGTCCGCCAGCAGCTTCTGGGTCGTGTCCGAGTGGGTCGCCATCACCACGCGATCGAAGACCTCGTCACCGCCATCGGCGCTGCGCACCCGGACGCGCCCGTCGGGCTCGCGGCTCACGGCGTGCACGGGCGTGCGCAGCCGGATCCGGTCCCGGAAGGGCCGGGTCAGGGGCTCGACGTAGGAGCGCGAGCCCCCCTCCACGACGAGCCACTGGGGCCGCCCGTCCACCTGGAGGAAGCCGTGGTTGTGGAAGAACTGCACCAGGAAGCGCAGCGGGAAGGCCAGCATCTCCTCGGGGCAGGTCGACCAGATCGCGGCCCCCATGGGGATCATGTGCTGCTCGATGAACGCACGCCCGTAGCCGTTGCGCTCCAGGTAGCCGCCCAGGGTCTCCTCCTGCGCGGCCGGGTCGAGCACCGCCTCGGCCTCCCGGTAGAAGCGCAGGATGTCCTTCACCATGCGCCAGAAGGACGGCCGCAGCAGGTTCGAGCGCTGGGCGAAGAGCTTGTCGAGGTTCGTGCCGTTGTACTCCAGGCCCGTGCGATCGCACTTGACGCTGAAGCTCATGTCGCTCGCCTGCCAGGGGACGCCAAGCTCCTGCAGCAGGCCGCAGAACCCGGGGTAGGTCTTCTCGTTGAAGACGATGAAGCCGGTGTCCACGGCGAGGGTCGAGCCGTCGGCCGTCGGCACGTCGAGGGTGTGCGTGTGCCCCCCGACCCAGTCCGAGGCCTCGAACACGGTGAGCTCGTGGCTCCCGTGCAGCTCGCGGGCCGCGGTGAGGCCCGCGATCCCGGTGCCGATCACGGCGATCCTCACGCACTCCTCCGCTCGTCGAGGATGCGCGCGGGCACGGGGCGCAGGCCGCTCACGAGGCCCAGGCCCTGCATGACGCGCAGCGTCGCGTAGCTCAGGTCGAGCTCCCACCACAGGAAGCCCTGGCGCGCCGAGGCGGGGTAGCGGTGGTGGTTGTTGTGCCAGCCCTCGCCGAAGGTGAGCAGGGCCAGGATCAGGTTGTTCCGGCTGCGGTCCTTGGTCTCGTAGGGCCGCGACCCCAGGCGGTGCGCCATGGAGTTGATGCAGAACGTCACGTGGTAGAGGACCACGGTCGACAGGCAGCCCCACAGCACGAGGTGCAGGCCGCTGGTGCCGAGGCCTGGCGCCCACGCCTCCAGCGCGGCGCCGAGCCCGTAGAGGCCCGGGATCATCAGCAGCGGGACGAGGGAGTCGTAGCGGTCCAGGAAGCGCAGCTCGGGGAAGCGCATCAGGTCCGGGACCAGCTCGGTCTTCGTCCTGAAGTTCCGGCGCGCGAGGATCCAGCCGACGTGGCTCCACCAGAAGCTCTCCACGACCGGCGAGTGGATGTCGCCCTCAGCGTCCGAGTGCCGGTGGTGCTCACGGTGGTGGGCCGCCCACCACAGCGGTCCCCGCTGGACCGCCGTCGCCCCGAGGAGGGCGAACAGGAACTGCACGGGCCGCGAGACCTGGAAGGTTCGGTGGGAGAAGTAGCGGTGGTAGAAGGCCGTGATCGCGAACATCCGCACGGCGTAGAAGCCCACCGCGAAGAGCACGACGAAGGGGCTCCAGGTCGTGAAGAGCGCGGCGACCCCGGCCACGTGGATCGCGAGGAACGGGACGACCCGCACCCAGTCGACCTCGTGGGGATCCGCGGCCTCGTCCCGGGGGTCCACGACCCAGGAGTCGAGCCAGCGGAAGAGGCTCGCGCCCCCCTTGCCGTCGCCAGCTTGGGCCCCGACCGCCGGCGGCGGGAGGTCCGCCACGTGCGGACGGCTCACGAGCCGCTCCCCGCCAGGGGCTTGAGGCGCTGGTGCGAGACGATCCACTCGTTCCCGTCGTCCCAGGCGAACAGCTCCGCGCAGGCCAGGAAGAAGACGCGCCAGCGCTGGAACCAGCGCGCGGCCTCGTCCGGTCCGTAGGTCTCGCGGAGGACGGCCATGACCTCCTTCTTGCGCGCGTCCATGTTGTCGAGCCAGTGCTCGGACGTCCGCGCGTAGTGCGTGCCGTTGACCGCCCAGCGCTGGTCGACCTCGAAGGGCACGTCGAGGTGATCCACCAGGTCGTGCGAGGGCATCATCCCCCCGCTGAAGAAGTACTGGCTCATCCAGTCCGACTCGTCCTTCACGTCGAAGGGGTAGGCGTAGCTGCGGTGCGCGAACACGTGCAGGAACAGGCGCCCGTCATCCCGGAGCCAGCCGCGGACGCGCCCCAGGAGGGTCTCCCAGTTCCGCATGTGCTCGAACATCTCCACCGAGACGATCCGGTCGTACTGCGCGGGGGCCTCGAAGCGGTTCATGTCCTCGGTGACGATCCGCACGTTCGTCAGGCCCTTCGCCGCCGCGCGCCGCTCGATCGAGAGGCGCTGCGGCTTCGAGTTGGAGATCGCGGTGATCCGGCTGTTCGGATAGTGCTCCGCCATCCAGAGGGTCAGCGAGCCCCAGCCACAGCCCAGCTCGAGCACGTCCTGGCCGTCCACGAGCTCGGCCCGCTCGCAGGTGAGGTCGAGCATCGCCTCCTCCGCCTCGTCGAGAGTGGTGGACGCGCTGGGGTAGTAGCAGCTGGAGTACTTGCGGCGCTCGCCCAGCGCGAGCTCGAAGAACCGCGGCGGGACCTCGTAGTGCTGCTCGTTGGCGAGCTCGGGCACGGGGGCCACCGGGGCCTCGCGCATGTGCTCGACGAACCGTCGCAGGGCATCCCCGTGGTCAGGGCCATAGATCCCCTGCTGCTCCTCGAGCCGCTGGGAGAGGAGGGTGCGGATCCCGCGGCGCACGAGCGGCCGGGGGACGAGGCCGCGCTCGATG
>WTJQ01000068.1 GCA_011524785.1 Planctomycetota bacterium
GAGCCCGACGACCACGAGGACGGAGCCCTCGTCCGTCCCCGCCCTGGTGGCGAGCAGCAGGCTCGCGAGCAGGCAGATGGCCCCGAGCCCAAGGGCCGCCGGAACACTGACCGCGCCCGACGCGATCGGGCGCAGACGCTTCTCGGGGTGCCTGCGGTCCGACTCACGGTCCATCACGTCGTTCAGGACGTAGATGGAGCTGGCCGCGAGGCAGAAGGCCGCCGCCGCGTACAGCACGCGGAACAGCTCCGCCGTGCGCTCCATGGGGTCCCCGCCCATCTCGGGCAGGGCGAACAGGAAGGCCGCGCCGACGAAGACGTTCTTGATCCACTGATGTGGCCGCAGGGCCACGAGGAGCGGAGGCAGGGACATGGCGCGGCGGGCGGCGCCGTCAGTCGAGGGTCAGGACCCGCAGCTGCTCGATGCGCGCGTCGGGGCCGACGCGGAGGAACTCGTCCTCGGGATCGGCGTTCCCGTTCTCGCGCTCCTCGAACACGTCGAAGCTGCGGACCGCGCCGTCCCCGAAGAGGGCGTTGGTCATCAGCTTGTGGTTGCCCTCGGGGTCGTTGTCGTCGGCCACGAGGACCTCCTTACCGGAGGCGGGGTACTTCCGGAGCGGGTACTGCTTGATGTCCCGGCCGGCGTAGGCCGACCACGAGCCGTCGACCCGGGACAGGTCGGTGTACCAGTCCCCCATCGCGATGCCGTCCATGGACGGCGTCAGGAACGAGCTCTCGACCGAGGGGCAGGACAGGGTCTTGGTGCTGGTCTCGGTGTCCTCCCAGATCCCGCCGGCCACCAGCGAGGCGAAGAAGCCGACCCCGCCCTGCTTGGGCCAGCGCTTCTTCTGGCTGTGGTACATCATCAGGCCCTGGTGGATCTTGCCCAGGTTCGCGGTGCAGGCGGTCACCTGGGCCTGCTCGAAGGCCGCGTTGACCCGCGGCAGGAGCGCGACGGCCAGGATCATGATGATGGCCATCACCGCGATCAGCTCGATCAGGGTGAAGCCGGCGCGGCGGAGGGAGGCGGTCACGGGGCGCATGGCGGAGTGGGGCACGGAGGCCTGTGCAGAGGGTATCCCCGGCGCGGGGCCAGGTCACCCATCCCTCCGTGAACGCGACGAGCGCCGCCCCGGCGAACCGAGGGCGGCGCTCGCGCGCTGGGCCGAGACCCCGGGGCTCAGGCCCCGGCGGCCGCCTTCAGGGCGTCGACCTTGTCGGTGCGCTCCCAGGTGAACTCGTCGCGCCCGAAGTGGCCGTGGTAGGCCGTGTGCGCGAAGACGGGCGCCTTGAGGCCGAGGGCGCCGATGATGCCTGCCGGGGTGAGGTCGAAGACCTCGTCGATGGCCTTCTCGATGGCCGCGTCATCGACCTTGTTGGTGCCGAAGGTGTCGACGCGGACCGAGAGGGGCTTGGCGACGCCGATGGCGTAGGAGAGCTGGACCTCGCAGCGCGAGGCGAGGCCGGCGGCCACGACGTTCTTGGCGACCCAGCGCGAGGCGTAGGCAGCGGAGCGGTCCACCTTGGACGGGTCCTTGCCGGAGAAGGCCCCGCCGCCGTGACGGCCCATGCCGCCGTAGGTGTCGACGATGATCTTGCGCCCGGTGAGGCCGCAGTCCCCGTGGGGACCGCCGAGCACGAACTTGCCCGTCGGGTTGACGTGGTAGATCGTGTCCCCGTCGATCATGTCGGCGGGGAGGGTGGCCTTGATGACCTTCTCGATGACCTCGTTGCGGATCTCCTCGAGGACGTCACGCTCCTCGGACTTGCCGTTGACCTCGGGATCGTGCTGGGTCGAGATGACGACGGTGTGGACGCGCACGGGCTTGTCCCCCTCGTACTCGACCGTGATCTGGCTCTTGGAGTCGGGGCGCAGCCAGGGCAGCGTCCCGTTCTCGCGCAGCTCCGCCATCTTCTCCACCAGCCGGTGCGAGTAGTGGATGGGGAACGGCATGAGCACGTCCGTCTCGTCGCAGGCGTAGCCGAACATGAGGCCCTGGTCGCCGGCGCCCTGCTCGGCGTGCAGGCCCTCACCCTCGGAGACGCCCTGGCTGATGTCCGGGGACTGCTTGTCCAGGGTCACCATGACGGCGCAGGTGTCGGCGTTGATCCCGAACGCGTCGCTCGTGTAGCCGATCCGGCGGATCGTGTCGCGCGCGACCTCCTGGTAGTTGATCACGGCCTTGGTCGTGATCTCGCCGGCCACGACGCAGAGGCCGGTGGTGACCATCGTCTCGCAGGCGACGCGGCTGTTGGGGTCCTGCTCCAGCAGGGCGTCCAGGATGGCGTCGGAGACCTGGTCGGCCACCTTGTCGGGGTGGCCCATGGAGACGGACTCGGAGGTGAAGAGGGTGCGGGACATGCGGGAGGTCCTGGGGAGGCCGGGCTTGGACCCAGCGAGATCTGGTGCGGAGGAGGTCCGGAGGAGCCGGACGAGGGGCCCTGGGAGCGCTGCAGGCGCACCCCGGACTGACGTTTCGACGTATCACGATACACCGATACGAGCGTGGGCACCACCGCTGGGAGGGGTTGGGGCCGGGTTCCGAGGGGAGATCCCCTGCGGAGCAGGCTCACTCAGGGCCGCCTGAGGAGGCCGTGGCGGTAGAGGGCCCCCACGGTGCGCTCCGTGGCCCCCCGCTGCCCCTCGACGGCGCCGCGGCCGGCGGTCCCCATGGCCTCCATGCGCTGCGGGTCCCCGAGCAGCTCCCGGGTCACCGCCTCGAGCTGGGCCGCGTCGCGGACCACCTGACTCGCCCCGGCCTGCTCCAGCAGCGCCGCCTCCTGGCGGAAGTTGGCCACGTCCGGCCCGTGGAGGACGGCCAGGCCCCGCGCGGCCGGCTCGAGCACGTTCTGGCCGCCGTGGTCGATGAGCGTCCCCCCCACGAACGCGAGGGTCGCGAGCGAGTAGAGCCGCTCGAGCTCGCCGATCGTGTCGACCACCGTCGGCCGATTGGGGTCCAGGGCCTCCCCGCTCCGGAGGTCCGTGAGCAGCTGGGGCTCGAGACCCTCGGCCCGCAGGGCGGCGACCACCTCGGGCACGCGAGGAGGGTGCCGGGGCACGAGCACGATGCGCGCGCCCGGCGCCGCTGCCCGGAAGGCGCCCGCCACGAGCACCTCCTCCGGGCCGTGGGTGCTCCCTGCGACCAGGACGGGCCGAGCCCCGTCGAGCCCCAGCTCCTGGGCCAGGGCGCGCGTCCGCGCATCGGGCTCCCGCGCCGCCGCGTCGAGCCCGTCGACCTTCACGTTCCCCGTGATCTCGATCCTGCCCTCGGGCGCCCCCAGGGCACGGAAGCGCTCGGCGTAGGTCTCCGTCTGCGCGGCGAACAGGCGCACGGCGGAGAACTGGGTCAGGGTCGGACCGAAGCGCCGGTAGTTGGCGAAGCTCGCCGGGGTGATGCGCCCGCTCACGATGGCGGTCGGGATGCCCCGCCGCCCTGCGCTGCGGACGAACAGCGGCCAGATCTCCAGCTCGAGCAGGACGATCGCGGTCGGCTGGAGGCAGCGCAGGAAGCGCGCCACCACCGGGCGGAAGTCGAGAGGGAAGCGGACCACGGTGAGGTCCGGATAGAGCTCACGCGCGACCAGGAGCCCCGAGTCGGTCGAGGCGCTGACCACCACGTCGTGGTGCGGACGGAGCGCAGCAACGAGGGACTGGCTCGCCTTGACCTCGCCGACCGAGACCCCGTGGATGAGCACGCGTCCCCCTGGCGGAGGTGGGCTGAGCCTGGGCAGCCTCAGGCAGAGGCGCTCCGTCACCATGCGCCGGAAGCTGCGCGAGCCCGCGGACCGCCAGAGCCACCAGGGCGAGCCGAGGGCGATCAGCGTGAACCAGGCGAGGTCGTAGGCGCCCCGCAGCACCATCAGCCCCAAGGCCCGCACGGGCCCCCGCTGCCGTCTCTCGGGGTCGGCCCCTCCGGGCGATGCCGCGACCATGGAGCCGGCTCAGGAGCCGTGGCACTTCTTGAACTTCTTCCCGCTGCCGCAGGGGCAGGGGTCGTTGCGCCCGGTGCCCTCGAAGGCCGCGGGCGGAGCGGGCCGCCGCGCCGGGGCCGGAGCGGCAGCCGGTCGGGGCGAGCCGCCCTTCGCGGCAGCGCCCGAGCCCTCCTGCGCGGGAGCACCCGCACCACCCTGCTCGTCCGAGGCCGCAGCCTCCGCGGCGGCCTTGCGCGCAGCGGCCTGCTGCGCGGCCATCGACTGGCGACGCATCATGTCGAAGGCTCCGGAGGCCGGCACCTGCTTGCGCATGGCCTGCCGTGCCGCCTGCTCCCGCGCCCGGCGCTGCAGCTCCGCGAGCTGCTCCGGGGTCAGGTTCTGCAGCTGAGGGGGCAGGTTGGCTGGGCGGGCCGCTGCGGCCCCCGCGGGCGGGGCCCCCGCAGCGCGGGTCGCGCCCCGGACCATGCCGCGCGGCTGGAGAGCGGGGCCGGCGGCCGGGGCGGCGCTGGCACCCTCCTCGGCCTTCCCTGCGCCCTCGCTGGGCTCCTCCGGACGCTGCACCTGGATCCGCAGCAGGAGGCTGGCAACCTCGTCCTCGATCGCGGGGAGCAGGTGCTCCTGGAACAGCTTGGTCCCCTCGCGCTTGTAGGCGGTCTTGGGATCCTCCTGGCCGTACCCGCGCAGGCCGATCCCCGCCTTCAGGGCGTCGACGGCCTTCAGGTGGTCCTTCCACTTGGAGTCGATCGCGTTGAGGATCAGGTACTGCTCGACCCGACGCGCCAGCTCGTCACCGAGCTCGCCCTCGCGCGCCTCGTAGGCGGACCCGACCGCGTCCAGCACGGCACCCGAGTCCGGATCGTCCGTGTCGGTCGCGCGCTCGGCAGCGGCCTCGTCGACCTCCACGCCGAAGGTCTTCAGGCACCACTCCCGGAAGCCCGGGCCATCCCCGGCGTAGACCCCGGCGCTGCGGCCAAGGGCGTTCTCGACCATGGTCATGGCCTTCTCGCGCAGTTCGGTCTTCTCCAGCACGTCCTGACGCACCGAGTAGATCGTCTTGCGCTGCTGGTCCATGACCTCGTCATACTCGAGCAGCGACTTGCGGATCTCGAAGTTGCGGTCCTCGACCTTGCGCTGGGCCTTGGCGATCGCCCGCGTGACCATCCCCGACTCGATGGGCTGGCCCTCGCTCATGCCGAGCTTCTCCATCGCGTTCACGACCCAGTCGCGATAGAAGATCCGCATCAGCGGGTCCTCGAGCGAGAGGAAGAAGCGGCTGTGCCCCGCGTTCCCCTGGCGGCCCGAGCGTCCGCGCAGCTGGTTGTCGATGCGCCGCGCCTCGTGACGCTCGGTCCCGAGCACGTAGAGGCCGCCGAGGCCGAGGACCTCCTCCTCGTCGCGGTCGCAGCGCTCGCGGACGTCCTCGCGAATGGAGTCGACCTGCTCCAGGTGCTCCAGGTCGCCGACCTCAAGGCCCTTCTCCGCGACGGCCTGCTCCAGGCGGTACTCGAAGTTGCCGCCCAGCTTGATGTCGGTCCCTCGCCCGGCCATGTTCGTGGCCACGGTGACGGAGCCCTTCTCGCCCGCGAGCGCGATGATCTGGGCCTCGCGCTCGTGGTTCTTGGCGTTGAGGACCTCGTGCTTGAGGCCGCGCTCGCGCAGGAGCGCGCTCACCTTCTCGGAGTTGTCGACCGAGGCCGTGCCCACGAGGACCGGCTGCCCGGTGGCATGCACCTGCTCGATCTCGTCGCAGATGGCGTTCCACTTCTCTCGCTCGGTCCGGTAGACGATGTCGTCGTCGTCCGCGCGGGCGATCGGCACGTTGGTCGGGATCGAGACCACGTCCAGGCCGTAGATCTTGTGGAACTCGCCCGCCTCGGTGATGGCCGTCCCGGTCATCCCCGCGAGCTTGTCGTACATCCGGAAGTAGTTCTGGAAGGTGATCGTGGCGAGGGTCTGCGTCTCCTGCTTCGGGGTCAGGCCCTCCTTCACCTCGACGGCCTGGTGCAGACCGTCCGACCAGCGGCGGCCCGACATCTTGCGGCCGGTGAACTCGTCGACGATCACGACCTCGGTGCCCACCTGCCCCGTGCGCGGGTCCTCGGCCTCCTCGACGACGTACTCCTTGTCGCGCTGGTAGAGGTTGTGGGCCCGGATCGCGTTCTCGATGTAGTGCGGCCAGTCCTCGAAGCCCGGCTCGTAGAAGGACTCGACGCCGAGCAGCTCCTGGGCGCGGACGATGCCGGCCTCGGTCATGGAGGCGGCGCGCTCCTTCTCCTTGACCTCGTAGTGCTCCTCACGAACGAGGGCCTGGGCGACCTTGTCGGCCTCCACGTAGCGCCCGATGTGCTCCTCGGCGGGGCCCGAGATGATCAGGGGCGTCCGCGCCTCGTCGATGAGGATCGAGTCGACCTCGTCCACGATGGCGAAGTAGAGGTCCTTCTGGACCTGCGCGTCCACCTGCGTCTTCATGTTGTCGCGCAGGTAGTCGAAGCCGAACTCGTTGTTCGTGCCGTAGATGATGTCGCACTCGTAGATCGGCTTGCGCTCCCACGGGTCCATCGTGGACTGGATCGCGCCGACCGTGAGGCCGAGGTACTCGTACACGGGACGCATCCAGTTGCCGTCCCGCTTGGCCAGGTAGTCGTTGACCGTGATCAGGAAGCACGGGCGCCCGCTGAGCGCGTTCAGTGCGAGCGGCAGCGTGGCGACCAGGGTCTTGCCCTCGCCGGTCATCATCTCGGCGATCTTGCCCTCGTGCAGCACGAACCCGCCGACGATCTGGACGTCGTAGTGGCGCATGCCGAGGGTCCGCTGGCTCGCCTCGCGCACGAGCGCGAACATCCGGGTCAGGTGATCGTCGGGCGTCGTGTCGCCGCGCGCCACAGACTCCTTCCACTCACGGACCTGGGCCTGGATGGCCTCCCGGTCGAGTCCGCTGGCCCACTCCTCGTGGGCGAGGACCTCCCCCACGATGGGCTCGAGGGTCCGCAGGAAGCGCTCGTTCTCCGAGCCGAAGACGCGCTTGAGGCCGCGGCCCATGCGCTCCCCGACGACGCCGAA
Organism: Planctomycetota bacterium; assembly: GCA_011524785.1. Classification (GTDB taxonomy): domain Bacteria; phylum Planctomycetota; class UBA1135; order UBA1135. The sequence continues at coordinate 6,993 of WTJQ01000068.1, forward strand.
GCGGTCTGTGATCTTCTCCCAGTCCATGCTGCTGATCCCCCCGGCGCAGGGAGGGCGGAGGGCCCTCGTGAGCGCGGCGGGCGACCATTGAACCGCCCTGGGACGGCCTCTGCCAAGGGTCCCCAGGTGGAAGCGCAGGGCCCCGGGTCAGGCCGCTCCAGGCGCGGGGAGCAGCTTGTCGAGCATCCCGAAGAGCAGCTCCCGGGGGTAGGGCTTCTTCAGCAGAGCGTTGCAGCGCTGGAGCATGCCGAGGTCGATGTCGGTGGCGGTGGCCAGGAGGACCTTCAGGTCCGCGGTGCGACCATCCGCCCGCAGGCGCTCGAGGACCTCCCACCCGTCCAGCTCGGGCATGGCGTAGTCCAGCACGATCAGGTCCGGGAGCGGGTCCTGTGCCAAGCGGTCCAGGACCGCCCGGCCGTCGTGGGCCAGCTCGACCACGTAGCCGCGCGCGCCGAGGAGGGCCCCGAGCCCGCGCGCCACGGCCTCCTCGTCGTCCACCACCAGGATCCGATGCCCCGCCCCGGGCGCCTGCTCGACCTGGGCGATGCGCGCGCTGAGCTGCTCGAGGTCGTCGTAGGTCGGGAGCCCGTCCTCGGCCCAGGCCGCCTCGATGCGCTCCTTGAGCTCACGATTGCCCTCGCGCACCTCGCACCAGGCCTCGTAGTCGGGCATGGCGGGGTCGACCCGCAGGTCGTCGTGGGTGTCGACCGAGAAGAAGTACTCGTCGCGCACGAGGTACTCCTGCACGACGAGCTTCATGAACGGGTAGCGCCAGTTGCCCAGGCGCAGGGTGAAGCGCTCGCAGGCGACCTCCTCGTCCTCACGCGGCCGCTCGAAGTGGCGCGCCACCTCGGCCAGGGTCTCTGCGGCGCGGAGCGGTGCCAGATCGAGGGGCGGCTTCCCCTCCGGCCAGGCCTGCTCCAGGTACAGGTCGACGGCGCGCCGAACGTGGGCGGGGGTCAGCTTCTCGATGCGCATCGCCTGTCCCCGCCCGGCCTCAAACCCGCCC
>WTJQ01000415.1 GCA_011524785.1 Planctomycetota bacterium
GGTGATGCCGCGCTCGCGCTCGGCCGCCAGCCAGTCCATGGCCGCCGAGCCCTCGTCGACGCGCCCGAAGCGGCGCTCGACGCCCCCGTGCACGAGCAGGCGCTCCGTGACGGTGGTCTTCCCGGCGTCGATGTGCGCTGCGATGCCGAGGTTGCGGATCCGGTCGAGGGGCACCCCGGGATCCTACGCCGGACGAGCCGCGGGATCCCAGGTCATGCCGGCCGCGCGCGCTGGCTCCCAGAGCAGCGGGTTCGCCTGCAGGAACGCGTCCCGGAACCTGTAGGCCTCGAGGAGCTCGGGACGCACCACGCCGGTGAGGGCGAGCGCCGCCCACAGGGCCTCCACCGAGGCGAGGCCGCCGTCGGGGTCGGGCGTGATCCGGCTGCGGCGGGGGTAGGCCGTCACGAGGGAAGGCAGGCGCCTGCGGATGGGCGCTCCCTCGACGGTCCGTAGGAGGGTCGGTAGCCGGCGCCAGTTGGAGTCCACCAGCAGGAGGTCCAGGCCCCGATCACCGGGGCCGAGCTCCTCCCCCTCGTGGTGCAGGAGGATCCTCCCCTCGGCCTGCACACGCCGGTCCGGGGCGTACTCCAGGAACCGCACGCCCTCGAGCCCGCGCAGCGGCGTGAGGCTGCACTTCTTCACGCTCTCGCGCGGGTCGCGCAGGATCAGGACCTCGGACATCGAGAGAGGGGCGAGCGAGGGAGCCGGATACGACAGGACCCCGCGCGAGCGGGGTCCTGCGAGGCGGCGAGCGCCAGGGTCAGCGCGCGTAGTGCGCGTAGGCCTTGTTGGCGTCGGCCATCTTGTGGATGTTCTCCTTCCACTGCACCGAGGCTCCGGTGCCGTTGTAGGCGTCGACGAACTCCTCGGCGAGGCGCTGCGCCATGGGCTTGCCCTTCTTCTTGCGGGAGTTGTCGATGACCCACCGGATCGCCAGGGACTGCTGGCGGTTCTTCTTCACCTCGCGGGGCACCTGGTAGTTGGCACCACCAACGCGCTTGGAGCGCACCTCGACCATCGGCTTCGCGTTCTCGATGGCCTGGGTGAAGATCTCGACGGGCTCCACGTCGGGGAGCTTCTGGGAGGCGAGGTCGAGCGCCTCGTAGAACACCGCCTGCGCAGTGCTCTTCTTCCCGTCGAGCATGATCTTGTTGATGATCTTGGTCGCGAGCATCGAGCCGAACTTGGGGTCCGGCTTGAGGTACTGCGCGGTGGACTTGTAGTTGCGGGGCATGGTCGGAGGTGGGGCTGGGGCGCGGGTCTCGGATCAGCCCTTCGGGCGCTTGGTGCCGTACTTCGAGCGGCTGCGGCGGCGTCCGTCGACGCCGGAGGCGTCGAGGGTCCCGCGCAGGATGTGGTAGCGAACGCCGGGGAGGTCACGGACGCGGCCGCCACGGATCAGGACCACGCTGTGCTCCTGGAGGTTGTGGCCCTCACCCGGGATGTAGGCGGTGATCTCCTTGCCGTTGGACAGACGCACACGCGCGATCTTGCGCAGGGCCGAGTTCGGCTTCTTGGGCGTCTGCGTCTTCACCTGGAGGCACACGCCACGCTTGTGCGGGCACGAGTCCAGGACGGGGGACTTGGACCGCTTGATGGGCTTCTTGCGGCCCTTGCGGATCAGTTGGTTGATGGTCGGCATCGCTTGGAGTGCGTCGGGGTCCGGGACCCGAGGGCCCGGCGGGCCGGCCAGCGGGGCGCCTGGAGCGGCTCCTCGCGGGTCGGGGGGAAAGATTCTAGGGCTGGGGGGCCATCCGTCAAGCGCCAGGAGGGGTTCCCGGTCGCAGATGGAGGGCCCCCCCGCCGTCAGCCCTTTTGCTCGGGGGCGTCGGAGCCCGTGGGGCTCAGGGGATCCAGGCTCCCGGAGAGCAGGGCGGCCATGTCGTCGTCGGTCGGGTCCGCGGCGGTGCCGAAGCCCCCCCCGATCTCGCCGAAGTCGATGTTCTTCTTCACGCGGGTCCGGCTGTGGTCGCGGAAGCCGGTGCCCGTGGGCACCAGGTGGCCGAGGATGACGTTCTCCTTCAGGCCCACGAGGTGGTCGCGCTTGCCCGCGATGGCCGCCTCGGTGAGGACCTTGGTGGTCTCCTGGAAGGAGGCCGCCGAGATGAAGGAGTCGGAAGAGAGCGAGGCCTTGGTGACCCCCAGCAGCAGGGTGATGCCGGTGGCCGGCTTGCGACGCTCGCGCCGCATGGCCTCGTTCTGGATCCGGAACTGGTGGCGGTCGACGATGGCGCCGGGCAGGAACTGGGTGTCACCCGGATCCGTGACCTGCACCTTCCGCATCATCTGGGACAGGATCGTCTCGATGTGCTTGTCGTCGATCGTCACCGACTGGCTGCGGTAGACGTTCTGGATCTCGCGCAGGAGGTACTCCTGGGCGGTCTCCTCACCGCGGATCCGCAGGATGTCGTCGGGGTAGAGCGGGCCGTCGACCAGGGCCTCGCCGGCCTGGACCTCGTCGCCCTTGTGGACCCGCAGGTGCTTGCCCTGGGGCACAGCGTGCTCGACCTCCTCGATGACCTCGCCGTTCTCGCCGAGCGCACGCACGATGATCGTGCGCTTGCCCCGCTTGCGATCGCCGAGCTCCACGACGCCGTCGATCTCGCTCATCACGGCCGGGTCCTTCGGGCGCCGGGCCTCGAAGAGCTCGGTCACGCGCGGGAGGCCGCCGGTGATGTCCTGAGTGCCGGCGTTGGCGTCACGCGAGGACTTCGCCAAGAGTGCGCCCTGGTTGATCTTCGCGCCGTCCTCGACCTCGAGGTACGCCTTCTCCGGGATCGGGTACAGCGCAAGGACATTGCCCTTGGTGTCCTCGATGACCAGCTGCGGGTGCAGGTCGCCCTTGTGGTCGATGACCTGGGCGCGGGTGCTGCCGCGGCGGGAGTCCCTCTCCATCTTGAGGGTCTTGCCCTCGACGAGGTCCTCGAAGCGAACGACGCCCTTGAACTCCGAGATGATCGGGACGTGGTGGGCGTCCCACGAGCAGAGGACGTCGCCAGCCTTGATGCTCTGGCCCTCCTCGACCTTGAGGGCGGCCCCGGTCGGGATCGCGTAGTGGTCGATGTCCCGGCCTCGGTCGTCCTGGAGGACGATGATGCCGTTCCGGTTGAGCACGAGGACCTCTCCGCCCTCGGCCGCCACGACCCGCATGTTCTGGAACACGACCTTGCCGTCCCGCTTGGCGCGACGCTCGGTCTCCTCCACGGAGCGACTGGCCGTGCCACCGATGTGGAACGTCCGCATGGTCAGCTGCGTGCCCGGCTCACCGATCGACTGGGCCGCGATGATGCCCACCGCGAGGCCGCGCTCAGCCAGCTGCCCGCGTGCCAGGTCCATGCCGTAGCAGCGCGCGCAGACGCCAAGGGGCGCCTCGCAGGTGAGGGGCGTCCGGACGCGGATGCGCTCGTGGCCCAGGGCCTCGATCCGGGAGGCGATCTCCTCGGTGATGACCTCGCCGTCGCGCACCACGACCTCGTCCATGACGACGTCGACGATGGTGTCCCGAGCCACGCGGCCACGGATGGCCTGGGCCAGGGAGACGGCCACGCGGTCGCCCTTGTAGACGATCGACTTGGTGGTGCCCTGGAGGGTCCCACAGTCGTCCATCGTGACGACGACGTTCTGCGCCACGTCGGTCAGCTTCCGGGTGAGGTAGCCGGCGTCCGCGGTCTTGAGCGCGGTGTCGGCCAGTCCCTTCCGCGCGCCGTGCGTGGAGGAGAAGTACTCGAGGACCCGGAGGCCCTCCCGGAAGTTGGCCTTGATGGGCGTCTCGATGATCGCGCCGGAGGGCTTGGCCATGAGGCCGCGCATCCCGCCCAGCTGACGAATCTGGTCCACCGAGCCACGCGCTCCCGAGTCCACCATGCAGTAGATCGGGTTGACGTAGCCGGTCGTGTCGTTGAAGTCGTCGGCGAGGACCCGCATGAGGTCCTGCCCCACCTTCTCACGGGCGTGGGTCCAGAGGTCGATGATCTTGAGGTAGCGCTCGCCCTCGGTGATCACACCGCGGTTGTACGCCTTCTCGATCTTGTCGATCTCGCCCTGCGTCTCGTCGAGGATGTCGGTCTTGGAGTCCGGCACCCGGATGTCGCTCGCCGCGAAGGAGAGGCCGGCCCGGGTGGCCGCCTTGAAGCCGAGGTCCTTGAGGTCGTCCAGCAGCCCGAGGGTGAGCTGGCGGCCCAGGAGGTGGTGGCAGTCCGAGATCAGGCCCTGGATGGCGCCCTTGCTCAGCTTGTAGTTGTAGAACGGCATCCCCACGGGAAGGATGTCGTTGAAGAGGATGCGGCCGACCGTCGTCTGCACGTAGGCGGCCTCCTCCCCGTCGATCGAGCACTTGCCGGTCTCGTCGACGTCGAGCGGCGTGGCGCCGCGGGCGAACTTCACCTGGGAGCCGCCGGCGAGCTTCAGCCGGATGGCGTCCAGCGTGCGCACGCGCCCGTGGCTGTAGGCCAGGAAGACCTCCTCGCGGCTGCCGAAGACGGGCAGCTGCTCGGGCACCTCGAGCGGATCCTTGGTGAGGTAGTAGATCCCCAGGACCATGTCCTGGGAGGGCGAGATGATCGGGCTGCCGTTGGCGGGCGAGAAGATGTTGTTGCTCGCCAGCATCAGGGTCGAGGCCTCGATCTGCGCCTCGAACGAGAGCGGCAGGTGGACCGCCATCTGGTCCCCGTCGAAGTCGGCGTTGAAGCCGCCGCAGACGAGGGGGTGGAGCCGGATCGCGTTGCCCTCGATGAGCACCGGCTCGAAGGCCTGGATGCCCATGCGGTGCAGGGTGGGTGCACGGTTGAGGAGAACGGGGTGGTCCCGAGTGACCTCCTCGAGGATGTCCCACACCTCCTCGTCACGGCGCTCCAGCATGCGCTTGGCCGACTTGATGGTGTCCGCCAGGCCCAGCTCCTTGAGGCGCCGGATGATGAAGGGCTGGAAGAGCTCGAGGGCGATCTTCTTCGGCAGGCCGCACTGCGTCAGACGCAGCTCGGGCCCCACGACGATCACGGAGCGCGCCGAGTAGTCCACGCGCTTGCCGAGGAGGTTCTCCCGGAAGCGACCCTGCTTGCCCTTGATCATGTCCGTGAGGGACTTGAGCGGGCGGTTCGAGGAGCCCAGCACGGGGCGGCGGCAGCGGCCGTTGTCGAACAGCGCGTCGACCGCCTGCTGCAGCATCCGCTTCTCGTTGCGGATGATGACCTCGGGGGCGTTGAGGTCGATCAGCTTCTTGAGGCGGTTGTTGCGGTTGATCAGACGACGGTAGAGGTCGTTGAGGTCGCTGGTGGCGAAGTTGCCCGAGTCGAGCAGGACGAGCGGGCGCAGGTCCGGCGGGATGATCGGGACGACCTCGAGCACCATCCACTCGGGCTCGTTCCCCGAGTCGCGCAGCATCTCCACCGTGCGGAGGCGCTTGATGATGTCCTTCTGACGCTGCTTGGACTTGGTCGCCTGCAGCTCCTCCCGGAGCTCCAGGGACAGGCCCGGCAGGTCGAGCTTGCGGAGGATCTTCTTGACGCACTCGGCGCCCATGTCCGCCTCGAACTCGGCGCCGTACTTGGCGCGCGAGTCGCGGAACTCCTCCTCGGTGAGCAGCTGGTACTTCTCCAGGGGCGTGTCGCCGGGATCGACGACCATGTAGTCCTGGAAGTAGATGACCCGCTCGAGGCTGGAGACCTTCACCCCCAGCAGGTTCCCGAGGCGGCTGGGCATGGCCTTGAAGAACCAGATGTGCGACACGGGGGCCGCCAGGTTCACGTGACCCATGCGGCTCCGACGCACGCGGCTGTGCGTGATCATCACGCCGCACTTGTCGCAGACGATGCCCTTGTGCTTGATGCCCTTGTACTTGCCGCAGAAGCACTCCCAGTCCTTCTCGGGACCGAAGATGCGCTCGCAGAAGAGGCCGTCACGCTCCGGACGGTAGGTCCGGTAGTTGATGGTCTCGGGCTTCTTGACCTCGCCGTAGGACCAGCTGCGGATGTCCTCGGGAGAGGCGAGCGCGATGGTCACGCTGCCGTAGTCGTTGATCCGGTTGTACTTGACTTCTTCCATCGAGAGACCTCCGTCGATCAGAGGGTGGCTGCCTTCTTGTGCAGCTGCATGTTGAGGCCGAGGCCCCGGATCTCGTTCGTGAGCACCTCGAAGGACACCGGCGTGCCGGGCTCCAGCACGTTCAGGCCCTTGACCATGGACTCGTAGATCTTGGTCCGACCGTCGACGTCGTCCGACTTGACGGTGAGGAGCTCCTGCAGGATGGACGCGGCCCCGTAGGCCTCCAGCGCCCAGACCTCCATCTCCCCGAAGCGCTGGCCGCCGAAGCGCGCCTTACCGCCGAGGGGCTGCTGCGTGATGAGGCTGTAGGGCCCCGTCGCGCGGGCGTGCACCTTCTCGTCGACGAGGTGGTGCAGCTTGAGCATGTACATGATGCCCACGGTGACCTTCTGCTCGAAGGCCTGGCCGGTCCGGCCGTCGTACAGCTTGAACTTGCCGTCGGCGTCGAACTCGGCCTCCTCGAGCACCTGCTCGATCTCGTCCTCCTTCGCGCCGTCGAACGCCGGCGTGTAGCAGCGGATCCCGAGCTTGTGGGCGGCGAAGCCCAGGTGCGTCTCGAGGATCTGCCCCACGTTCATCCGGCTGGGAACGCCCAGGGGGTTGAGGACGATGTCGACCGGGCGGCCGTCCTCGAGGTAGGGCATGTCCTCCACGGGGCAGACCTTGCTGATCACACCCTTGTTGCCGTGGCGGCCGGCCATCTTGTCCCCCACCGAGATGTTGCGCTTGGTGGCGACGTAGACCTTGACCATCTCGAGCACGCCGGTCGGCAGCTCGTCCCCGCGGCTGAGGCGGTTGACGATCTTGTTCTTCTCCGCCTCGCGGGCCTCGATGCGGGTCGTCGCGTCGTGGATGGCCTGCAGGGCGGCCGAGCGGCCAGCCCCCTCGGGAGCAGCCTCGGCGGCCTGCTGGCTGAGGACCTTCACCCGACGCAGCTCGTCGTACGTCGAGGTGTCGTCGAGCGCGAAGCCCTTGCCGGTGAGGTCGTCCTTGATCTCGACCTTCAGGGCCTCCTGGACCTTCTCGAGCATCGTGGCGGTGTTGCCGCGCAGCGCGCCGAGGAAGGCCATCTCCGCGTCGCGGATGACGTTGAGGGTCTGGGCCCGCTCGGCATCCGTGAGGTTCACGCGGCGCGAGAACTTCTGCGCGTCGATGACGACCCCGCGCGTGCCGGGAGGCATCGTCAGGCTGGCGTTCTTCACGTCCACGCCGGCCTTGCCGAAGATCGCGTGGAGCAGCTTCTCCTCGGGGGTCAGCTCGCTCTTCGACTTCGGTGCGACCTTGCCGACCAGCACGTCGCCGGCCGTCACGAAGGTCCCCACGCGGACGATGCCACCCTCGTCGAGGTTGGCCAGGGCCCGCTCCCCGACGTTGGGGATGTCCGGGGTGAACTCCTCCTTGCCGAGCTTGGTCTCGCGGATCTCGACCTCGTACTCCTCGATGTGGACCGAGGTGAAGACGTCGTCCCGCACGAGGCGCTCCGACACGAGGATCGCGTCCTCGTAGTTGAAGCCGTCCCAGGGCATGAAGGCGACCACGAGGTTCTTCCCGAGCGCGAGCTCGCCCCCATGGCTCGAGGCGCCGTCGGCCAGCAGCTGGCCCTTGACCACTTCATCGCCGACCGCGACCACCGGGCGGTGGTTCTGGGTGGTGCGCTCGTTCATGCCGCGGAACTTCGTGAGGGGGTACTCGTCCTCCCCCACGATGATCAGGCGGCTGTCCACGTACTCGACCGTGCCCGCGTTCTTCGCGTAGAGCGGCATGGAGGAGTTCGCGCTGACGGGCTTCTCCATCCCGGTGCCCACGATCGGGACCTCGGGAATGAGCAGAGGGACGGCCTGGCGCTGCATGTTCGAGCCCATCAGCGCGCGGTTCGCGTCGTCGTGCTCGAGGAA
>WTJQ01000268.1:0-4322 GCA_011524785.1 Planctomycetota bacterium
CCCTGTGGCGCAAGCTCGTGCCGTGGATGGAGGCTGGCGGACACCGCTTCCAGTCCCTGCGCCGCGCGACGTCCGCGGGCGCCCCCCTGCCCATCGACATCGCGCGCCGCCTGCGTGCCCTCCTGCCGGAGGGCGGCGAGCTCTTCACCCCCTACGGCGCGACCGAGGGCCTCCCCGTGTGCGTCATCGATGGCGCCTCGCTCGAGGGGCACGAGGAGCGCGTCGCCGCGGGGGCGGGGACCCCGGTCGGCGCCGCGGCACCCGGCATCGCGCTGGCCATCGCCGCGATCACGGACGGCCCCCTCGAGGACTGGGCTCCGGAGCAGGCGCTCCCCCTGGGCCGCATCGGGGAGGTCCTCGTGCGCGGCCCCGTCATCACGCAGGAGTACGACGCGGCGCCAGACGCCACGCGACTGGCCAAGGTCCCCCACCCCGGAGGCGGGCCGGCCTGGCATCGCATGGGCGACCTCGGACGCCTCGACGACGAGGGGTGCCTGTGGTTCCTGGGCCGCAAGAGCCACCGGCTGGAGACGGAGCAGGGCATGCTCGCCCCGGTGGAGCTCGAGAACGTGTTCCTGACCAGCGCGCTGGTCGAGCGCTGCGCCCTGGTCGGCGTGGGACCGCGCGGCCGCGAGCTCCCGGTCCTCGTCGTGGAGCCCGCAGGGAGGCCGGTGCCGCGCGGCGAGCACGAGACGGCCCAGTTCATCACGGCCCTGCGCCGCACCGCTCGCACGACGCCGCGGACGGCCGGCATCAAGCGCTTCCTGTTCCACCCCTCCCTGCCCGTGGACCCGCGCCACAACTCCAAGATCCACCGCGAGGAGCTGAAGACCTGGGCGGAGGAGCAGCTGGGGGTGACCTCGTGAGGGCCCTCGTCACGGGAGGCGGCGGCTTCCTGGGCGGAGCGATCGCCCGGCGGCTCCGCGCGCGTGGGGACGCCGTGCTCTCCGTGAGCCGGGGGCACTACCCCGAGCTGGCCGAGCTCGGGATCGAGCACCACGCGCTCGACCTCGCCCGCGGCGGCCGCGCCCTGCGCCGCCTGCTGGACGGGGTCGACGCGGTCTTCCACTGCGCTGCGCGTCCGGGCGTCTGGGGGCCGCCCGAGAGCTACCTCGTTCCCAACCTCGACGGCACCCAGGAGGTCGTGGCCGCGGCTGCCCGCGCCGGCGTTCGAGCCCTCGTGCACACCTCGTCGCCCTCGGTCTGCTTCGACGGCACGAGCCACCGCCGTGCGCGCTCCCTCCCCCTCGCGCGCCGGTTCCTGGCGAGCTATCCCGAGAGCAAGGCGCGTGCGGAGGAGCTCGTCCTACGGGCCCTGGGCCCGGACCTGCCCGGCACGATCCTCCGCCCCCACCTCCTGTTCGGTCCAGGGGACCCGCACCTCGTTCCCCGGCTGCTCGACCGAGCGCACGCCGGCCGCCTCGTCCGCGTGGGCTCCGCGGACGGCGCGAGCGCCGCCACCGAGGTGAGCCTCTGCTACATCGACACCGCAGCGAGCGCCCACGTCGCGGCCGCGGACCAGCTGCTCGCCGAGGGGGCCGGCGCACCCATTGCCGGGCGCGCCTACTTCCTCGCGCAGCGCGAGCCCGTGGACCTGTGGACCTGGATCGGCGAGCTGCTGGACGGACTCGACGCGCCGGGACCGCGCCGGAGGATCTCTGCACGGGCCGCGCGGGTGATCGGAGCCGCGCTGGAGGCCGCGGGGCGCCTCACCGGACGCGTGGAGGAGCCGCCGCTGACGCGCTTCGTCGCTGCGCAGCTCTCGACCAGTCACTCCTACGACATGGAGCCCCTCGAGCACGACCTGGGGTGGCGTGAGGAGGTGGACATGGCGACCGCCACGGCCCGCACGATCGCGGCCTTCGCAGCGCGCTGAGCGGAGCTACTCGCCGTCCGCGAGGCGCCAGAGGACCCACGAGGCCACGCTGCGCAGCGGGCTCCAGACCTCCGCGCGCGCGGCCAGCTCGCGCGGCCCCGGCCGCTCGGTCAGGCCGTCCAGGCGCCGCAGCCCCTCCTGCAGCCCGAGGTCCCCGGGCGCGATCACGTCGAGCCGCCCGAGCCGGAACATGAGGAACATGTGGACCGACCAGGGCCCGATGCCCCGCACCTCGACCAGCCGCTCGACGATCGCCTCGTCCTCGAGCCGGTGCAGCCCTCGGAGGCGCAGGCTCCCGTCGAGGCTGCGGGTCGCCAGGTCCCGGAGCGCGAGCACCTTGTTGCCGGACAGGCCGGCGCCGCGCAGCGCCTCGTCCGGGAGGGCGAGCAGCTGCTCCGCCCGAGGAAACGAGGAGCCGGGCGTGAGCGCGCGCGCCCGGCCCCAGATGGTCTGGGCCGCGCGCGTCGCCAGCTGCTGGAAGCAGATCGAGCGCGCCAGGGCCTCGTAGTGACTGCGGACCCCTCCGGGCGAGGGGAAGCCCGGGAACGGGGTCACGCGCCGGAGGGCCTTGCCCAGGGCGGGATCCCGACGAGCCAGGGCCCGGACCGCCGCGGCCGACGGTCGGTTCGGACCGCGGCTCAAGAGCCTCCCCCTACGAGCGACTGGAGCAGCGCGCGCACGCGCGGCGCGGGTTCATGGTCGAGGCGCCCACGGAGGAGCCGCAGCTCCTCGCCGGAGAGCGCGGCGCCGCCATCGCGCAGGCGCTCCAGGCAGGCGCGCCGCACGCCCGCGTCCTCGTCCTCCGTGGCGGCGCGCACCAGCGCAGCGCGGGCCTGCGCATCCCCCGTCCGAGCCTGTGCATCCCCCGTCCGAAACAGAGCGCGGGCGGCGCGCGCGCGCAGCAGAGGCCGCGCGTGGAAGGCGAGCAGGCTCTGGAGGGCCTCGCTGGCGAGCAAGGCCAGCTCCCCCTCCCCGGCGGCCGCCGCTCCCAGCGCGGGCACGGCCCGCCACGCCCGCACCGCCGCCGTGCCCGGGAGCGCCGTCGCGAGGTCCCCGCCGTCGAGGGCCTGCGCGATCCACTGGCCAACCGGCTTGCGATGGTCGAGCTCCACGAGGAGGTCGCCGTCCGGATCGACCACCACGTCGAGGAGTCGTCCCTCGAACGGCAGCTCGGCGTCCATCCGCCGCCCGTCGTGGCGCAGGACGTGACGCTCCCGGCCCGTGTCGGTCACCACCTCGACGACCACGTCGAGCCGGAACAGAGGGACGAGCGCGTCGTGCGGCTGGTCCTGCTCGATGCGGAGCGTGACCGTGCCCGCGCCCTCCTCCTGGCGGACCACCAGGCGTGGAGCCCCCCCGGCCTCCACCCACTGCTGGACGAGGGGCCGCACGTTGCGCCCCGTCGCGTCGTCCACCGCCCGGACCAGGTCCGCCGTCTCGACGAGGCCGTCCGCATGGCGATCCAGGTAGAGCGCGATCGCCCTGTCGAAGTCGGAGGCCCCCACGTGACGCCGCAGCATCTCCACCACCCACGGCCCCTTGGTGTAGACGTGGTGCGCGGGTCCCGGACAGCGTCCGGCGACGCGCCAGCCCGCCGAGAGCGGCAGGTCGCGTCCCTCGCTGCGGAGGAACCGCTCCCGATACTCCTCGAGCCAGAGGCGCCGGGCGGCCTCCCCCTCGACCTGGCCGAGCCAGGCGAGCTCCATCCACGACGCGAAGGCCTCGTTGAGCCACAGGTCCCGCCAGCTGCGGCAGGTGACCAGGTCCCCGAACCACTGGTGGGCCAGCTCGTGCGCCACCAGGAGGCGCGGCCACTCTCCGAGGTCGAGCGCCTCGCCCGCATCGCAGACGATGGGGTCGTGGACGAAGGTCAGGGCGGCGTTCTCCATGCCGCCCGTGACGAAGTCCTCGAGCGCGACCTGGGCGTAACGCGGCCAGGGCAACGGCTCGTCCAGGTGCTCCTGCATCCAGGCGAGCATGGCGGGGGTCTCCCCGAACGCGCGCCGCGCGCGCTCCTCGCCAGCCCCTGCGGGCACCACGTACTCCAGCTCGAGCGCGCCGGCGGCGTCCCGGAACCGATCGAAGCGGCCGACGGCGAGGGCGAGCAGGTAGGTCGGGACGGCGCGCTCCAGGCGCCAGTGCCAGGTCCGGGTGCCGTCCTCGTGCCCCTCGGCCGCGACGAGGGCCCCATTCGCCAGGGCCTCCAGCCCCTCCGGCACCCGGGCCCGGACCTCGAGGGTGGCACGGTCGTTGGGTTCGTCCCAGAGGGGCAGCCAGTGCCGGTGCTCGTTGGGCTGGCCCTGGGTGAAGGCCAGCGGACTCGGCTCGTCCGCGAAGCGGCGCGCCTCGCGGAAGTGGAGCCCCGAGGCGGGTTTCGCCGAGAACCGCACACGGAGGACCTCCTCCTCCCCGCGGAGGAGCGGCTCCGCGAGGGTGACCCGGAGCC
>WTJQ01000268.1:4422-7924 GCA_011524785.1 Planctomycetota bacterium
CGGAGGACCTCCTCCTCCCCGCGGAGGAGCGGCTCCGCGAGGGTGACCCGGAGCCGCTCGCCCTCGACCTCGAAGGAGAGGTCCCGCCCGGAGGCGTCCGTCACGCCCAGGACCCGGGGTCCGTCCACGTGCAGCTCGAGGAACGACTGACGGTCGCGCAGCCCGCGGAACCAGCTGCTCGCCGTCCCCTCCACCGCTCGTTCGAACGGATCCACAAGCACGTCCACCTCGAGGTGGAGCAGGTCCGCCAGGCGCTCGCCGCCTGCCCCCGCGAGGGTATCGGAGCGCAGAGGCGGCCCCGCGGTGCGCGTTCCCGCGCAGGAGGCCACCGCCGAGACGAGGGCCAAGGCGGCAACGGCGTGGTGCAGGATCGCGGCGCGCATCGCGACATCGTCGCGGGGCCGACGCGGCCGGACAAGGAAACGCGCCTCCGCCGCACGGATTGGCCGAACGGGGCTCGACCCTCGACCGCGACCCGCCTAGACTTCGGCCCCGTTCGGAGTGGGCCTGGTCCCCCCCGCCGAGGGGCCTGCTCCGAGCGAGTTCAGCCCCCTTCACCACCCGAACCGAGGACCGGTCACCCCCATGACTGCCAGCACCCGCCAGGAGGCGGTTCGCCGCATCTCCCACGAGAGCCTGCTCGACGCCGCGGCCGTCGACACCCCCCCCAGCGCTCGCATCCCCGAGTACTACGGACGCTACGTCTTCAACGACCGCGTCCAGCGCGAGCGCCTCCCCTCGCCCGTCTACAAGGCCCTCCGCGAGGTCATCGAGACCGGGGCCGCGCTCAGCAGCGACATCGCCGACGCCGTGGCGAGCGCGATGAAGGACTGGGCCATCGAGAACGGTGCGACCCACTACACCCACTGGTTCCAGCCCATGACGGGCTCGACCGCCGAGAAGCACGACTCGTTCCTGAAGCCGACCGGCGACGGCGGGGCGATCCTCGAGTTCTCCGGAGCGCAGCTCTACCAGGGCGAGCCGGACGCCAGCTCGTTCCCCTCGGGCGGCCTGCGCGCGACCTTCGAGGCGCGCGGCTACACCGCGTGGGACCCGACCTCCCCCGCGTTCCTGCGCAAGACCCACGAGGGCGCGACGCTGACCATCCCCACGGCGTTCTGCTCGTGGACCGGCGCGGCCCTCGACCAGAAGACGCCCCTGCTGCGCTCGAACGAGGCCGTCTCGCGCGCGGCGACCCGGCTGCTGCAGCTCGTGGGCGAGTCCCAGGTGACGCGCGTCTCGGCCAGCGCCGGCATCGAGCAGGAGTACTTCCTGATCGACCGTGAGTTCTTCACGCTCCGCCCGGACCTGGTGGCCTGTGGCCGCACCCTCTTCGGCGCGCGCCCCTACAAGGGCCAGGAGTTCGACGACCACTACTTCGGGAACATCCCGTCCCGGGCCCTGCGCTTCATGCACGACCTGGAGCACGAGCTCTGGACCCTGGGCGTGCCCGCCACCACGCGCCACAACGAGGTGGCCCCGAGCCAGTTCGAGCTGGCCCCGGTCTACGCCCCGATCTCCATCTCGACGGACCAGAACATGCTGATCATGGCGGTCCTCAAGGAGGTCGCCGAGCGCCACGGCTTCGCCGCCCTCCTGCACGAGAAGCCCTTCGCGGGCCTCAACGGCTCCGGCAAGCACCTCAACTGGTCGGTGGGCGACAACCTGGGCAACAACCTGTTCGACCCGGGCTCCACCCCCCACGAGAACCTCAAGTTCGTGCTGTTCCTGACCGCGATCGTCCGCGGCGTGGACCTGCACCAGGACCTGCTGCGGGCCGCGATCGCCAGCGCCTCGAACGACCACCGTCTCGGTGCGAACGAGGCCCCGCCCGCGATCATCTCGATCTTCCTCGGCTCCCAGCTCGAGGAGGTCGTGCGCTCGATCATCGAGGGGCGCGCCCCCAGCGACGGCGGCGAGTCCACCATCCGCCTCGGCGTGACCAGCCTGCCCGAGCTCCCGCGGGACATCACGGACCGCAACCGGACCTCGCCGTTCGCCTTCACCGGCAACAAGTTCGAGTTCCGCGCCGTCGGCTCGATGCAGTCCCCGGCCTACCCGGCCGCGTTCCTCAACACGATCCTGGCCGAGTCCCTCGACCACATCGCCGACGCCATCGAGGCCGCCGGCGGACCGAGCACCGAGAACATCCAGAAGGTCGTGCGGGACACCCTCACGGCCCACCAGCGGATCCTGTTCTCGGGGGACAACTACTCGGACGAGTGGCGCGAGGAGGCCGCGTCCCGCGGGCTGCTCAACCGTCCCGGCACGGCCGAGGCCCACGAGGCCCTGGCCTCCGAGGACAACGCCAAGCTCTTCGAGGCCTTCGGCGTCCTGTCGCGCGAGGAGCTCGACTCCCGCTGGCACGTGCAGAGCGAGATCTACGTCAACAAGGTGAACGTGGAGGCCATCGCCACCCGCGACATCGCGATGACGATGATCCTCCCGGCCGCCATGGACCACCAGCGCCACCTGGCCGAGTCGATCCTCGCCCTGGAGAAGGCCATGGGTGCCGACGCCGCCGCGGCCCAGAAGGAGGTGCTGGCGATCGTGACCGACGCCATCGGGCGCCTGAAGGCCTCGGTCGACACGCTGCTGGCCATCCAGCGCGAGGTCGAGCCCATGGAGGACGACCTGGCCGCCCAGGCCGCTGCCTACCGCGAGCGCATCCTCCCGGCCATGGAGGCGGTCCGCGAGGCCGCGGACCTGCTCGAGCGCCTCGTCGACGACGACCTCTGGCCGCTGCCGAAGTACCGCGAGATGCTCTTCGTGCACTAGGGCACGTGGACACCTAGGATCGGCCGCATGCTGCTGCGCGCCGCTCCGCTCCCCGGGACGCCCGGCTCCTCGCGAGCCGGGCGTCTCGCGCGTTGGGCCGGGGCCCTCGGCGCCGCCCTGCTGGCGGGCTGCGGCGAGCACACCCTCTCCACCTGGGGCGAGGGCGTCGTGCGCTTCGAGGGCGCCGGCCGGCCCCGCGCCGAGCAGGGGCCGTGGTCGGCCTGGTACCGGGACGGCCAGCTGCGGGCGCGCGGACGCTACGAGGACGGCCTGCGCGTCGGGGTCTGGGAGACCTTCTATCCCTCGGGCGGCCAGGGCGGCGGGATCCAGTCGCGCGGGGAGCGCGTGCCCATCCCCGAGGAGGGGCGCAGCCCGCGCCAGGGGACCTGGTCCTTCTGGCACCCCAGCGGGCGCCTGATGCGGCGCGGGCGCTTCGAGAAGGGCCTCGAGGAGGGGCTCTTCGAGGAGTGGCACCCCAGTGGACAGCCCCGCCTCCGAACCCAGTACCGGGCGGGGCTCCTGGAGGGCCCCAGCGAGGAGTGGTACGACGACGGGTCGGTTCGGTCCCGGGGCTCCTGGTCCGCGGGCCTCCGCTCTGGCCCCTGGGAGGGCTGGCGCCGCGACGGCAGCCTCGATCCGACCCTGACCGGCACCTTCTCGGGCGGCGTGCTCCAGCCCTGAGCGAAGGCTCGCACAGACGCTCTTCGCCGGCCCTCCCCCGTAT
>WTJQ01000240.1 GCA_011524785.1 Planctomycetota bacterium
TGCCGGCGCTCGCCATGCGTCCCGCCGCGCGCTCGCCCGCGGGTCGATCCTGCTGGCGGCCCTGCTGCTGCTGCTTCCGGGGCGGCTGGAGGCCGCTCCCCAGGGACCTGGCGATGGCCCGATCGTGAAGGAGGTCGTCTTCGAGGGCCTGACCTCGTTCTCGCCGGAGCTCGTTCGTGAGGCCCTGGGCCTGCGCCTCGAGGAGCCTCTCCGCTCGATGCGGGAGGAGCAGCGGGTCGCGGCGCTCTTCCGGGACTACGGGCTCTTCGTCCAGGGGATCAGGCCCACGCAGGTCGAGGGCGGCGTGCGCCTCGAGGTCGCGATCCTCGAGTTCGAGGTGGACCTCGAGCCGCGCTTCATCGGGAACGACAGCTACGACGAGGAGCGCCTCCGCGAGTGGGCCCGCCTGACCGGCCGGAGCGAGCTGTACCTGCACGAGGCGGATGGCGTGGTCCAGCGGCTGACCGCGGGCTACCGCGGTGAGGGGTATGCCTGGGTGGAGGTCGAGTGGGTCGCCTCCGACCCCGTGCCGGGACAGCGGGTGAGGGACCTGGTGTTCGTCATCCGCGAGGGACCCCGCGTGCGGTGCGTGGACGTCGAGATCGAGGGCAACGACAGCCTGCCGGACACGGGCTTCCTCTTCTGGAAGAGCGGCCTGTCCGAGCTGGCGGATCCGCAGGTGACGGGCCGTGGCCTGTTCTCCTGGTTCGGGTCGGTGTTCGTCGAGGACGACCTCCGGGCCGACCTCGTGGCCATGCGCCAGGTCTATCGCGATGGCGGCTGGCTCGACGCGGAGGTCCACGTCGAGGCCCTGGACTACAGCGACGAGCGGGACTCGGTCCGGGTCCGGATCCACGTGGACGAGGGACCTCGTTACCGGGTCGGGAGCATGGAGGTGCGCGCCGTCGAGCTGGTCGAGGGACCCAACGGTGGCACGGTCGAGGAGCCCGTCGACTTCCTGTTCCCGGAGGAGGACGTTCGCGCGCAGCTGAGGCTCCTCGAGGGAGAGCCCTTCGAGGCCACACGGCGTGACGCCGACCGCCAGGCCCTGCGCCGGTTCTACGGCGAGCAGGGCTACCTCGACGCCTCGATGTTCGTCGACCCCTCGACCTCAGGGGGGTTCCGGGTCCTGGAGCCCGAGCTCATCGTCGACCCGGCGGCGGCCGAGGTCCACGTGGTCCAGAAGGTGGTCCAGGGGCGCCCTCGACGGATCAGAGCGGTCGAGATGCTCGGCAACGCGCACACGCGGGACAAGGTCCTGCGGCGAGAGGTCAGCATGCTCCCGGGGGAGGTGGCCGACCTCGCGCTCATCCAGCGGTCGCTCGCGCGCCTGCGCGGTGCCGGCTTCTTCCTCGATCCGCAGAACCCAGCGCACAGGCCCCCGATCTTCCGCTTCCGCCAGGTCGAGGGGAGCCCCGACGAGGTCGACCTCGAGTTCGTCGTCGAGGAGGGCCGGGTGGTCGACTTCCAGCTGTCCGGCGGCGTGGCCTCGGACAGCGGCCTGATCGGCATCCTGTCGGTGAGCCACTCGAACTTCGACACCGGCGTGCCGCCCTCGAGTCTCCTGGCCCTGCCCGGCGAGATCTACCGCAAGGAGGCCCTGCACGGGAACGGGGAGTTCGTCGCGCTGACCCTCTCGCCGGGTACCGAGATCAACTCCTGGCAGGTCGCCTACCGCAACCCCGACCTGTTCGCCGACCACTTCGATCGCTGGGGGGGCTCGTTCAACGCGAGCAACCGCGTGCGCCTCTTCCGGTCGCACCGGGAGAACCGCACGAACGTGAGGGTCGAGGCCAACCGGCTCTTCGACCAGGGCGACCTCTCCTGGCGCTTCGGCCTCGTCTACCAGGATCTCGAGCTCAGCAACCTCGTGGGCGGGCAGCTCCCGTCGACCCTCCTCGACTCCACGGGGCCGGCCACCTTCCAGGGAGTCAGCACCCGCGTCTCCTGGAGCCAGCTCGACAACCGACGCTTCCCGCGCAACGGTACGTACGCCTACGGGGAGTTCACCCTCTTCGGGGGCCCCTTCGGTGGGAACCAGAAGCAGGTCCAGCTGGACCTCCGGGCCGAGCGCTACCTCGAGCTCGACCTGCGCGAGCAGGACCTCGATCCGGTGCTGCTCGTCGAGGGCAACCTCGGGATCGCGGCGCCCTACGGGGACACGCCCCTCACGCACTACGGTGAGCGCTTCTTCCTCGGGGGCGCCCGCCGGATGCGTGGGTTCGACTTCCGAGGGGTGGGCCCCTTCGAGGGCCCGTACCCGGTGGGGGGCGAGACCATGCTCTACCTCTCGACCGAGCTCCGCTGGCCGCTCTTCACCTCCGAGATCCCGGGCTCCAGTGAGCGCAGGGAGCTGTTCCGAGGGGGGCCCTTCGTGGACCTCGGCGTCCTCGATCCGGATGCCTGGAGCCTCGACCTCGACGAGCTGCGTGCCTCGTGGGGCCTGAGCTTCGCCCTCGTCCAGCCGCTCCCCATCGTCTTCAACCTGGGCTGGCCGCTCCAGGAGGGGCCGGGCGACGACCTGCAGGTCTTCTCGTTCACCCTCTCGAACCGCTGAGCGTCGGGGGAGCGGGGTCCGGGGTGGTCCGTTGACCGCGCCCCCGGTCCGGGCGCAGAATCGGGCTTCCCGAGCGCGGCCGCACTGGAGGCCGCGCGGGCTCCCACCTGTTTACGGGCCCGACCGATGACGACGACGACCCTCGCCGAGCTGGCGGCCCTCGTGGGCGCCGAGCTGCGCGGCCTCGACCCGGCCGCAGCAGCCGAGTTGGAGATCGACGGCGTTGCCGCCCTCCGTGATGCGGGCCCGAGCGAGCTCTCGTTCCTCGTCGACCCGCGCTACGCGGGCGAGCTCGAGGGCACCCGAGCGGCAGCCGTGCTGCTCCGGCCGGACCAGGCAGCCCTCGCCGGGGCGCTCCCGACGCTGGTCCTCGAGGATCCCTCCGGAGCCGTGGACCGGCTCGCCTCCGCCCTGGCACCTCGGACAGAGGGTCCTGCTCCGGGCGTCCATCCCTCCGCCGTGGTCGACCCCACGGCCACCCTGGGGCAGGGCGTGGCCGTTGGGCCGCTGGCCTCCGTCGGGCCGGGCGCCTCGCTCGGGGACGGCGTGATCGTCCATGCCGGCGCCGTGGTGGGGGAGGGCGCCACCGTCGGCGTTGGCACGGTCCTGCATCCGCGCGTCGTGCTGTACCCGCACGTCGAGGTCGGAGCCCGCTGCGTCCTGCACGCGGGCGTCGTCGTGGGAAGCGGGGGGTTCGGCTTCGCGCCCACCGAGGCGGGCTGGGTCCCCATCCCTCAGTCGGGGACCACGATCCTGGGAGACG
Organism: Planctomycetota bacterium; assembly: GCA_011524785.1. Lineage (GTDB taxonomy): Bacteria > Planctomycetota > UBA1135 > UBA1135. Next base: position 3,321 of record WTJQ01000240.1, read on the forward strand.
ACGTCGAGCTGGGGGCGAACACCGCCGTGGACTGCGCGCGCCTCGGGGCGACGCGGGTCGGCAATGGCGTCAAGGTGGACAACCTCGTCCATGTGGCCCACAACGTCCAGATCGGCGACCACTCCCTGATCGTCGCTCAGTCCGGGGTCGCGGGGAGCGCTCGCCTGGGGCGCGGGGTCGTGCTCGCGGGTCAGGTCGGGATCAATGGCCACGTGACCCTCGGCGACGGCGTTCGCGTGGGGGGCAAGTCGGCCGTCTTCAAGGACGTGCCCGCCGGCCGTGAGGTCCTGGGGATCCCCGCGACCGACAAGCGCGCTGCGATCCGCAACATGCGCACCATGCCCCGCCTCCACGAGCTCGAGCGCAGGGTGCGCGAGCTCGAGTCCCGCCTCGAGGAGCGAGGTGATTCCGCATGACGCGCCGCCAGAGGACCCTCCGCAATCCGGTCGAGACCCGAGGGGTCGGCCTGCACTCGGGGAACGAGGTGCAGGTCCGCATCCTCCCGGCCGCCCCCGACTCCGGCATCGAGTTCGTTCGCACGGACCTGCCCGAGGCGCCGTCCGTCCCGGCCCACATCCGGTACCAGGTCACACGCGAGCGCAGGACCCGCCTGCTGCGGGACGGGGTCGAGGTCGAGACCATCGAGCACTTCCTCGCGGCCTGCCGTGGCCTGGGGGTCGACAACCTGCGCGTCGAGCTCGACGGGCCGGAGTTCCCCGGCGGGGACGGCTCGGCCCTCGAGTTCTTCGAGCTCCTCCAGAGTGGCGTCCCGGTCGAGCAGAAGGCGGCGCTGAAGACGTTCGAGCTCGACGAGCCGGTCTACGTCCGCGAGGGCAATGCGACCCTGGTCGCGCTCCCCGCCGAGGAGCCGGGCCTGACGCTGCAGTACGTGGCCAGCTTCGACGACCCCGAGGTCGAGAGCGGCTCCTTCGCCCTGCGGCTCGACCCGGAGACCTTCGCCAAGGAGCTGGCGCCCGCGCGGACCTTCTGCCTCGCCTCCGAGGTCGAGGCGCTCCAGGCCGCCGGCCTCGGAAAGGGCGCCACCCGCGACAACACGCTGGTCCTCGGGGACCCGGAGACCGTGGAGCGCCTCCCCAACGAGGCGATCCGGCACAAGGTCCTCGACCTGCTCGGCGACCTCTCCCTGCTGGGGGCGGAGCTGTCCGCCCACGTCATTGCGACCCGCTCGGGCCACAGCACCAATGCGCTGCTGGTGGGTCGACTCCTCGACCTCATGCAAGCCCGCGAGACGGGCGGGCTCGTCCAGCGCGAGTCGGGGATGGACATCCGGGAGATCCTCAAGATGCTCCCGCACCGCTATCCGTTCCTCCTCATCGATCGGGTGATCGAGGTCGAGGGCTATCAGCGGGCCGTGGCCATCAAGAACGTCACGATCAACGAGCCGTTCTTCCCTGGGCACTTCCCGGAGATGCCGCTCATGCCGGGGGTCCTCCAGCTCGAGGCCATGGCCCAGCTCGCGGGGATGCTGCTGCTGCGGAAGCTCGAGTACTCGGGCAAGCTCGCGGTCCTGTGGTCGCTCGACAAGGTCAAGCTGCGCGGCGGGGTCACCCCGGGCGACCAGCTGCGGCTCGAGGTCGAGACCATGCGGATCAAGGGGGAGACCGTCCAGGTCAAGGGCCGCGGCACCGTCGCGGGCAAGGTGGTCTGCGAGGCCGTGCTGATGTTCACCATGATCGACGCCTGAGAGGCTCCCGATGTCCGTCCTGATCCACCCCACAGCGGTCGTCGAACCCGGCGCCGAGCTCGGCGTCGACGTCTCCGTTGGCCCCTACACCGTGATCGGCCCGGACGTCCGCGTCGGTGACCGGACGCGCATCGGCGCCCAGGTCGTCCTCGACGGCGTGACGCAGATCGGCGAGGAGAACGTGATCGTCGGGCAGGCCAGCATCGGCGGCCCCCCGCAGGACCTCTCCTACCGCGGCGAGCCCACAGAGGTCGTCCTCGGGGACCGCAACACCGTGCGCGAGTTCGTCACCATCAACCGGGGCACGGTGAAGGGTGGCGGCGTGACCCGCGTCGGCGACGGTTCCCTGCTCATGGCGTGCTGCCACATCGCCCACGACTGCGACCTCGGGAACCACATCATCATCGCGGGGGGCGTCCAGCTCGCCGGGCACACCCTGATCGAGGACCACGCCAACCTCTCGGGGATGGCGGGCGCGGTCGCCTTCTCGACCATCGGGGCCCACGCGTACGTGGGCGCCAAGACGCGCATCTCGCGCGACGTCCCTCCGTTCATGATCGTCGAGGGACACGACGCCCGCGTGCGAGGCGTGAACGTGGTCGGCCTCCAGCGCTCGGGCTTCACCGAGGCGGACATCGCCGCCCTCCGCGACGCCTACCGGGCCCTGTGGCGCTCGGAGCGACCGCTCGCCGTCGCCCTCGAGGAGCTGGGCAGGGCCGAGGACCAGAACCCGCACGTTGCGCGCCTCGTGGCATCCCTGGAGCGGACCGAGCGCGGCCTGAAGGGACGCTATCGCGAGAGCCTGCGTCAGCAGTTCACCGAGGAGGGCCGCCAGCGCATCCTGGGCGCTGCCAGCCCCGAGGCCTGAGCCCGTCACAAGAGGAGCCCTCCACCATGCGCATGCGCACCGTCTCGCCGGACGTCTCGTTCCCCGCCCAGGAGCTCACCCGGCTCGATCGCTGGGACGAGCTCGACGTGTTCCAGGCCAGCATCGAGCGCAACCGCGGCGCGCGGCCGTTCGTGTTCTACGACGGCCCGCCCTTCGCGACCGGCCTCCCGCACTACGGGCACCTGGTCGCGTCGGTCCTGAAGGACATCGTTCCTCGCTTCTGGACCATGAAGGGGCACCCCGTCGAGCGGCGCTGGGGCTGGGACTGCCACGGCCTCCCGGTCGAGAACGAGGCCCAGAAGGAGCTGGGGCTCGCCGACGCTCGAGCCGTGGACGAGCTCGGCGTGGAGGCCTTCAACGACGCCTGCCGCGGCATCGTCCTCCGCTACACGAAGGAGTGGCGCTCGACGATCCGCCGCATGGGGCGCTGGGTCGACCACGACGGGGGCTACAGGACCATGGACGCCTCGTTCATGGAGTCGGTCTGGTGGGTGTTCAAGCGCCTCTGGGAGGACGGCCGCGTCTACGAGGGGCACCGCGTGCAGCCCGTCTCACCGGCCCTGGGGACCCCGCTCTCCAACTTCGAGGTGGCCCTCGGCCCGCAGGAGCGGGACCCCGCCACCAAGAAGGACGGCCACCGCCGCCGCCAGGACCCCTCGCTGACCGTGCGCTTCGCGCTGGAGGACGAGGACGCCTCGCTGTGGGCCTGGACCACCACTCCCTGGACCCTGCCCAGCAACCTCGCCCTCGCGGTCAACCCCGAGGTGGACTACGTCCGCGTGCGGGTCGTCGAGTCCGGTGAGGTCGCCTACGTCGAGCCGAGCCGGCTCGCGGACTACCAGGCCCGCGGCCGCGTGGGGGAGACCGAGGAGCTGGGGCGCGTGAAGGGCGCCGAGCTGGTCGGGCGACCGTACGAGCCACTGTTCCCCTACTTCGCGGAGCACGCGCAGCCCGTCGAGGGCCGGCGCCCTGCGTTCCGCGTCGTGCCCGCGGCCTACGTCGGCACGGATGCAGGCACCGGGATCGTCCACCAGGCGCCCGCGTTCGGCGAGGACGACTACCAGACGGGCGTCCAGGAGGACCTGCCCCTGGTGAACCCGCTGGACGTCCACGGCGTGTTCGACGAGACCGTGCCCGACTTCCAGGGCCAGTTCGCGAAGGACGCCGACAAGGACATCATCGCGCACCTGAAGCAGGCGGGGCGCGTCGTCGACCAGGACACCCTGGTCCACCCCTACCCGCACTGCTATCGGACCGAGCAGCCGCTCCTGTACATGGCGATCTCGAACTGGTTCGTGCGGGTCGAGGACCTGCGGGACCGGCTCGTCGGCCACAACGAGTCCATCCGCTGGGTCCCCGAGGCGGTGGGCTCCGGCCGCTTCGGCAACTGGCTGGCGGGGGCGCGTGACTGGAACGTCTCCCGCAGGCGCTTCTGGGGGACGCCGCTCCCGATCTGGCGCTGCGACGAGGACCCGGCGGACATGGTCTGCGTGGGGTCGGTCGCCGAGCTGGAGGAGCTCGCGGGTCTGGAGCCCGGCACGGTCACCGACCTGCACCGGGACCGGGTGGACGGGATCACCTTCCCCTCCAGCCGGACCGAGGGAGGCACCATGCGGCGCGTCCCGGAGGTCTTCGACTGCTGGTTCGAGTCGGGCTCCATGCCCTACGCACAGAACCACTACCCCTTCGAGAACAAGGAGGCGGTCGAGGGCTCGCTCCCAGCCGACTTCATCGCCGAGGGCCTCGACCAGACCCGCGGCTGGTTCTACACCCTCACCGTCCTCGCCGCCGCGCTCTTCGATCGCCCCGCGTTCAAGAACGTGATCGTCAACGGCATCGTCCTCGCCGCAGACGGCGAGAAGATGTCGAAGAGCAAGCGCAACTTCCCGGACCCCAACCTCGTCCTCGACAAGTACGGGGCCGACGCGCTGCGGATCTACCTGATGGACTCTCCCGTGGTCCACGCCAAGGATCTGCGCTTCGAGGAGGAGGGGGTCCTCGAGAAGG
>WTJQ01000507.1:0-4745 GCA_011524785.1 Planctomycetota bacterium
GACTGGGGCCTGGGCGTGGTGGGCAACGAGGTCCTGACCGTTGGGGAGGTGACCCGGGAGCAGATGAACCCCATGTCGCCATGGGCGGCGCGCCTTCGTGAGGGTGAGGACCCCCGGGCCATGCAGGACGAGGTCATCCGGGACCTCGCCATGACGCGGCTCGAGGTCGAGGCCGGGCGCAACCGCGGGTTCGACCCTGCCCTGGTCGACAGCCTCGTGAGCGACAACTTCGAGCGGCGGATGGAGCTCATGGGCGGCCCCGTGGCCTTCAGCCAACAGCTGAGCACCTCGCGCCTCACGCCCGAGCAGTTCCGGGAGATGATGCGTGGGAACCTGCTCCGCACCGTCTGGCGACAGTCCGAGCAGGGTCAGCAGCCTGGCCCCTCCGGCCGGCTCCTCGCTGACCGCTATGTGCGGCCCGGCGAGCTGCTGAGCGCCTACCAGGCCCTGGCCGAGTCGGACGACTCCGAGGACCTCGCGGTGGTCGGCGGTGCCCCCGCCAGCTACCGCCTCAAGCGGCTGATCCTGTCGCTCGAGGAGCACGCCCCTGGGCTCGAGGGGCAGGCCGCTGCCGAGCGGGTCGAGTTCCTGGCCAACCGGCTGCGCGGCGAGGTGATGCTGGGGGATGCGAGCTTCCCCGACCTCGTCGAGGCCTGGGACGCGAACCGCGGCCGGAACGCGGACCTCGAGCGCTCGCTGCGCCGGGTGCGCAACATGTCGCTGGACCTCCATGGGAGCGACGTCCTCGAGAGGTTCGTGCGCACCGCCCGCGCGGGCGAGGTCTCGCCCGCCGTCCCCTACCTGGTGGAGGGCCAGGTGCGCGCGTTCCTGCTCTACCAGCTGACCAGCGTGGAGGAGGCCGTGGCGCCCGCCCCCTTCTCGGACCTCGCGGTCCAGGAGGGCCTGCGGGAGTTCCTGCTCGAGCAGCTCGATCAACGCAGGCTCGTCCGCGCTCGGATCGAGCTCGTGCGCGGGAGCTTCGTGCATCCCCGCGACCTGAGGACCTTCCTCGCGCGCGGCGAGCTGGCCTCCAGCCGGGGCCGCTGAGGTCGGGCCCGAGGGGCGCCAGCGGCTCAGTGAGGGGCCCGAGCGGGCTCGGGCCGGGAGCGGTCAGCTCCACCGCCGGGCCGTGCTGAGGCAGCAGGCGCGCCCGGCCGTCGCGATCGAGCAAGGCTCGGGCCGGAGGGGTCGCCGCCGCCCGGGGAGAACGCAGGTTCCGGGTCTCCACGGTGAGCGTTCCGGGCAAACCCTCATCACCTGACCCGCCATGGCGCCTGGGGAGGGGCCCGGAGCACCCCTGGATCGGTGACCCCTCCGCCCGGGCGGATATCCTCTTGAACCGATCCTCCCCGGCTCCGTTGAGGGGGCTGCGCAGGAGGTCCCACCACGGGGACCTGCCGGCGCACCCATCAGACGACGGGAGACCTCCCCATGAGCGACGACCGCTACAAGCACATCCAGATCGAGTCGACCCTGCCCAAGGCTTGGGAGCAGGAGGAGACGTTCAACGACGTCCTCTACGACTGGATGCAGCGCGCCCCCTGGTTCGCCATCTCCGCCGCGGCGCACGTCGTGGCGATCATGCTGATCGCGGCCATCCCGTGGAACCTCTTCGAGCAGCCCGAGGAGGTCATCATCGAGGCCTCCGTGGACCAGGCTCCCGAGGAGGTGGTCGAGGACCCCCCCGAGGAGGAGCCCGAGGAGATCGAGGAGATCGAGTCCGAGGAGGAGCCGATCATCCAGGACTACGAGGTCTCCGACCACAACGAGACCGACGTCGATCAGGACTTCGAGATGACCGACGGTGACCCGGACATGATGTCCAACTCGCCGTTCGACCAGAAGGCCTTCAACAACGTCATCGGCGTCGGCGGCGGCGCGGGCGGCAAGTACGGCGGGCGCTTCGGCGGCCGTCGCAACCTGCGCGCTGGCGGCGGCGGCACGGCCGAGGCCCTCGCGGCCGGCCTCGAGTGGCTCAAGAACCACCAGAGCCCCGACGGCTACTGGGACGTCGACGAGTACTGGATCAACAACGTCTCCGGCGGCACCGAGGCCAGCGAGGGCGCGGGCAGCCACGCCCAGGACGTCGGGATGACCGGCCTGGCGCTGCTCGCCTTCCTGGGCGACGGCCACACCCTCCGCGAGGGCCTCTACAAGGAGGTCGTCAGCAAGGGCATCAAGTGGATGCGCGACCAGCAGGACCCGGAGACCGGCCTGATCGGCGACGACATCGGGCACTCCTTCCTCTACGACCACGGCATCGCGGCCCTGGCGGTGTGCGAGGCCTACGTGCTCTCGCTCAAGACCCCGCTCCTGCGCAGCACCGCGCAGAAGTCGATCAACTACATCAGCCGCGCGCGGAACCCGTACGGCGCCTGGCGCTACGACGTGCCGCCCCTGGGTGAGAACGACACCTCGGTCACGGGGTGGATGGTCTTCGCCCTCAAGTCCGCCGAGGAGGGTGGCCTGAAGGTCGACAAGGAGGCCTACAGCGGCGCTCTGACCTGGTTCGACGAGGTCACCGAGCCGGGCACCGGCCGGATGGGCTACGACCGCCTGGGCTCGATGAGCTCGCGCGTCCCGAACGTCAACGACCAGTTCCCGCCGGAGAAGGGCGAGGCCATGACCTCGGTGGGCCTGCTCTGCCGCTTCTTCCTCGGGCAGGACCCGGCCGAGGAGGACGTCATGGAGAAGCACGCCGACCTGCTCCTCAAGACGCTCCCCGAGTGGGACCCGGAGGGCTACGGCTGTGACATGTACTACTGGTACTACGGCAGCTACGCCATGTACCAGATGGGCGGCAACCACTGGAAGAAGTGGAAGTCGGCCATGGAGAAGGCGGTCCTCGACAGCCAGCGCAAGGACGGCGACTACAAGGGTTCCTGGGACCCGGTCGGCCCCTGGGGCTACTCCGGCGGTCGCGTCTACTCGACGGCGCTGATGGTGCTCTGCCTCGAGGTGTACTTCCGCTACGCCCGCGTGCTCGGCGCCCGCTGAGCCCGCTCCTGCAGGCTCGAGGAGCCCGGCCCCCTTCCGCGGGGGCCGGGCTCCTTCCGTTCCAGGGCGCTGCCGGCGTGCCCGGAGGCGAAACCGGGTGCAGGCCCGGCCATACTCCTCCTCATGCAGCACAGCCGCTCCGCCCGCGCGTCTCGGACCTCTCCCCTCCTCGCGCCTGCCGCCGCAGGCCTGGCGCTCCTGCTGGCCACCAGCTGCCGCTCAGCCGGCGGCGGCAACGACCCGGGCGGCGGTGCCTCCGGAACTGCGAGCGCTGATGGCGTCACTGCGGAGAGTGCTGCGGGTGGCACAGCGGAGAGCGCCGAGGCCCGCGATCTCGAGCGCGCCCTCTCCTGGCTCGTCGACAGCCAGGAGGGTGACGGCTCCTGGGCCCCGGCCAGCGGGGAGTCCGCGGCGATGGACCCTGCCGGCAACCGCGTGGGCGTGACGGGCCTCGCAGCGCTGGCCCTGCTCGCCGAGGGCAACACGCTGCGCGGCGGTCCCCGCAAGGAGCCGCTGCGACGCGCCATCGCGTGGCTGCTGGACCAGCAGCAGGAGTCCGGCCTGTTCGGCTCTCCCATGGGGCACACCTACCTCTACGGCCATGCCATCGGCCTCCTGGCCGTCAGCGAGGCCTCGGTGCTGACGGGCGAGGCCGCTGGTCTGGTCCCGGCGGTGAAGCGGGGGGCGGCCTATGCCGAGCGCGCCCGCAACCCCTACGGCGCCTGGCGCTACGACGTGCCCCCGGTCGGCGACAACGACACCAGCATCAGCGGCTGGATGCTCACCGCGCTGTGCGCCGCGCGCGACGCGGGTGCCGAGGTCGAGGCCGCCACCTTCGAGGGCGCATGGCAGTGGCTGGACAGCGTGACCGATCCGGAGACGGGTAGGGTCGGCTACGACAGTCGCGGCTCCCGCAGCTCGCGCATCCCGGGCGTCAACGACCAGTACCCCTCGGACGCGGCCGAGACGCTGACCTCGGTGGCGATGTTCGCGCGCGCCATCAGCGGCGCGCCGCAGCCCTCCGACGAGCTGGCGCGTCTCCAGGAGGACCTGCTCCTGGCCAAGCTCCCCCTGCACGACCCCGAGGCCAACCTCAGCGACCCGTACGCCTGGTACTTCGGCAGCCTCGCCGCGTTCCAGCGAGGCGGCCGACTCTGGAAGGCCTGGCAGCCCGCGATGGCCGAGGCCCTCGCGGCGGCCCAGGACGAGGACGGCTCCTTCCCCCCCTCGGGTCCCTGGGACAGCCTCGGAGGCCGCACCCAGTCCACGGCCCTCTGCGCGATGACCCTCACCGTGCAGTACCGCTACAGCCGCCTGGCGCGCTGAGCCGGCGCGGTCCGCGCACTCGACTCGGCGCCGAGAGCCGCCCCTTCATCCCGCGGCGCCCATGCCGGGGTTCCGGGTACGGAGCCGCGAGAGCCTGACGTCAAAGGTTGGGCCCCGGCATCGGCTGCCCCGCGACCTGCCGTACGCCTTCGTCTCGCGTGGTCGGTCGCGTGCTCGTGTCCAGTAGGGACACCACGCGGCTGACCCATGCGGCTGACCCCACGCAGCTACCCACGCAACTGCCCACGCAACTGCCCACGTAGCTGCCCACGTAGCTGGCCACGCACGAGCCGACGTACCTGCCGACGTACCTGCCGACGTACCTGCCGACCCTGCCGTGCCGCATCGTGAGATCACCTCATCGCACCACCTCATCGCACCACCTCATCGCACCACCTCATCGCACCACCTCATCGCACCAC
>WTJQ01000507.1:4845-7851 GCA_011524785.1 Planctomycetota bacterium
CTCGTTGCGCCACCTCGTTGCGCCACCTCGTTGCGCCGTCGCATCGAAGGCGGAGAGCGGAAGCCGACCACGGGACGACGAGTCCAGAGGCTGCCCGAGCGACTCCATCCAGATGAAGGCTGAGCCCGGGCCGCGATAGCGCCTTCCACCGACCCGGGCAGCTCGATCTCGTTGAGGACGTGCGGGACCGAACCCCTCGAGCCTCGAGCGCATCGCCCCGATGGAGGGGAGGAAAGGAGAGAGCCCCTGATGCGCATGGGGCGCATCAGAGGCTCTCGCTTCCGCAGCCCCCCATCTCACAAGCGGGCTGCTCCTCTCTGAATCAGTCGATCTCCAGCTCGAGCTCGTCGACGGCCTGCCCGCTGGGGTCCCCCCCGAAGGGGTCCCACTTCGCGTCCACGAAGCGGCCCAGGAACAGGGCATCGAAGAACTCGGCCTGCGAGATCGGCTGGTCGTTCTCGTCGCGATAGACGGTCGATCCGTCCGCGAGGAGGATGGTGCCGTTGACCTCGAGCTCCCCGAAGCCGAGGCCATCGAGCTGGGTCACCGGTCCGCGGAGGCGTGCATCGGAGTCGAGGTTTCGACGCCTCAGTCGCTCGGCCACGAGGTCCGCACCGTCCCTGTAGCCCCGCACGCGGACGTAGTCCCCCACGTCCAGGTCGGCGAAGCCCAGGGGGTCCACCTCCGCACTGCTCTGGTCCTCGAGCTCGGTGGAGTTCGTGATCCGCCACTCGAAGCCGAGCACGGTGACGGACTGCGTCGCCTGCGTGGTCGACGCGATGGTCCAGGTCGTCCGGTAGTCGCCGGTCGCGCGGATCTCGCAGGAGCTCGCCTCGAGGACGCCGCTCGCGTCGAGGTTGCCCTTCACCTGCACCTTCACGTTGTTGGTGAGGCTGGCCGCCGAGCCGTTGATGAAGCTGGTCGAGGCCGTGGTGCGCACGGGCGAGCCCAGGACCTGGAACTGCGCGGGGCTCACGAAGTCGGTGATGTAGCCCTCGAGCTCGAGGCGCTGGCCCTCACTCCCGACGCCGACGCCAGCCGGCTCGACCTTGCTGGCCACGAGGCGCGGGACCAGGGGGTCCCAGCCGAGCGGAGAGCCCTTCGCCTCCACGCGCTGGCCCTCGACCACCACGCCTCCAGGCAGGTCACCCAGGTCCGCGGTGGAGGTGTCGAGCTCGAGACCGCCGATCCGGAACTGACTCGGAGTGACGTCTGCGGCGGTGCCCACGACCTTGTAGAGGTCGAGCTGCTGCTTGAGCTCGACGTAGGTCGCGACGACCGTGCCTCCCTCCGCTCGGGAGCCGCTGACCTCCAGCAGGTCGCCCGGGGTGAGGCCGCTCAGGGTCGTCCCGTCGTACAGCGTCGCGCCGTTGACGCGCACCGTCTGACCGAGCACCTGGAGCGTGGCCACGCCGAGGGCAGGATCCCCGAGAGCCACGGCCGTGAGGGGGCCCTTGATCTCGGAGCGGTAGGTGATGGTCGTGGCGACGCGCTGCTCGAAGTCGCCCTGGACCTCGATCAGCTGCCCCACGGAGAGGTCGGCCTGGGTCGCCGGCTCACCGTCCTTCGTGATGGACGCCGTGTCGGAGTCGAAGGCGACTCCGGTCACGATCACGCTGCCGAAGCCGTCGATGGGGCCGCGGGAGGTGCCGGTCGGCACGCCGCCGCTGCCGCTGATGCCGCCGCTTCCTCCGCTGCCACAGGCGGCGAGGGCAGTGGCCACGAGGAGGATCAGGATGCGCTGCAGGTTCATGGTGACTCGGTGCGGTGGGTTCTGGTCTCAGGATCCCGAGGACGCTGCGGCGTCCCCAGTGGAAGGGGGCTCGGTGGAGGGTGCATCGGTCGCGGGCACGCCCATCGAGGGCACTCTGCGCTCGACGATCTGGAAGGCCGCCAGGCCCAGGCTGACCGTGGGGCCGGTCGTCTCACCCGCGTGCTCGGCCAGCCAGGCGTCGAGCTCCTCGAGCAGGTCCTGGGCGCGACGCCCCGAGTGGAGGAGGAACTCCTCGACGTGCTCCTCGGGGATGCCGTCGTACTTGACCTTGCTCTGGTAGCGGTGACGGCCAGCCGGTGCGCACAGGTTGTGGTCGATCGTGCTGACCAGCTCCGCCGTGTCGGTGCCGAGGATCTGCAGGATCTCGGTCGCATCCCCGCGCGGAACGTAGCCGTCGCTGGTCATGCGCAGGCGGCCCTCCACCTCCTCCAGTGCGCCCGCTGCCAGGAGCTCGTCCGCCAGGGAGCGCGGCTTCATGTCCCCGCTGTGCCGCTGGCAGAGCGTGGTGAAGCTCAGCTCCCCGCTGAACGGCAGGGCGGCCGGGGCGCCGTCCGCATCGTGGAAGGCGTCGTCGCGTCTCCAGGCGCCCAGCAGAGCCGCCGCACGATTGCGCCGATCCCCGGGGGCAGGGAGCTCCGACTCGGCGAGCCCGCGGAGGCGAGCGACCTCCTTGCGGTTGAGCCCGGTCAGGACCGAGACCCTCGACTGGGTGGGACGCTTGCCCTCGAGGGCGAACTCCTCGAAGGCCACCTCGACGAAGACCCGCCGCACGAGCTCCGTCACCGCATCGCTCGCGACGCGGTTCCGGAGCAGCACCCTGACGAGCGGTCGCAGGATGCGTGCGACCGCCTTCAGGAGGGCTTCGTGGCTGGAGAGGGTGGGACTCATCGCTCGAGAGCCATCCTCGGCCACCCCGCGTCATTTGGGGGAATATTTTCCCCCAATACTTGCCGGGCGCCGTTTCCGAGGCTCCAGAGCCGTCTCGCGAGCCTGAGCGGGGACCGCGACCCTGAGGTCCGTTCCCGGACCAGGGTCGCAAGGCCCTCCAAGGGGCGAGACCCTCGAGACGGGCCGCGTCTCGGTCGCGCCCCCACGGATCACGGCCTCCAAGCCCCTCGCGGCCTCGATCCACCGAGGTGGGGAGAGGTGGTCCAGGCGTCCCCAAGGGTGCCCCCGGACGCCCTTGGATCGGCTGCTGCGGCCGCACCCGCTCGTAGAGCCCACGACCAGAG
>WTJQ01000098.1 GCA_011524785.1 Planctomycetota bacterium
GCGAAGGCGCGCGCGCCGCCCGTCAGCACCACGGGAGCACTCTCGAGGCCCGCCTCGCGCGCCACCTCGAGCACGAGCTCGCGGATGGTGCCCCGCAGCCCGACACCGATCCCGGCCTGCAGGGCATGCGGCGTGTCGCGGCCCAGGGCGGACGCCTCGGGGTCCGGCTCGACGCGTGGCAGTCGCGCTCCGCCGCGCTCCAGGGCCTCCGCGAGGAGTTCGGGCCCGGGAGCGATCGCCCCCCCGAGGAACTGGCCCCGGAAGCCGGGCTCATCGACGGCTGGGACGGTCACCGCGTCCACGGTGACGCACGTGCCCACCTGGACCACGATCGCGGAGCCCCCCACGAGCTCGAGTGCCCCCCGCGCTGCAAGCAGCCTGTCGGCGCCCACCGTCTCGGGGGACTCGACGTCGAGACGCAGGCCGTGGGCCGGATGGACGGGCGCGCAGCTCGGGAAGGCCGCCACGAGGGCCTGCTCGACCTCCACCGCGAGTGCGGGGGAGCAGACCGCCGCGACGACCACGCGCCAGGGCGCGCGGGAGCCGAGGGCGCGCTGGACGACCTCGACGAGCGCGCCCGCGTCCCCGGCGTGCAGGAGGCGCGGCTCCTCTCCAGGCTCGACGAGCGTGGCCTTCCCGCGCGTGTTCCCGAGGTCCACGCAGAGCACCGGCCCCGCGGCCATGCTCAGTCCTGGTCGGGGCTGCGATAGACCTTCGTCGTCCGCCGCCCCATGTTCTCGATGACGACGACCCACTCCGTGAAGTTGTCCTTGTTGTTCTTCACGTACTTGATCGCCTCCTGCTCGCTGGAGACCGGGTTCCCGTTGATCGAGATCACGATGTCACCCTCGACCACGCCATGACGCGCGGCCAGGGAGCCCGGCGTGACCTTCGTGATCTCGACCCCGGCGCGGTTCCCGTCGCGGTCGAAGTGCGTCCGGGTCGAGACGTCCTGGGTCAGGATCCGCTGGTAGTCGCGGCCGAACTCCTCCATGTCGGCCGTGCCCAGCTCCCAGCGGTTCTGGGCCACCAGACGAGTCTGCTCGGGGACCTGCGCGACCGGGCGCTGGAACGCCGGCAGCGGACGCTGCTCGGGCTTCACGATGCCCTCCTCGCCGACGACGTGGATGAGCGGCTCGCCGTCGCCGGGCCCCGGGACCAGGGTCTCCTCGGCTCGGTCGGCGTCCTCGGGGAACGCGAACACGACGCGGTCCGGCTGGATGTTGTGCACGAAGATCTTGTCGTGCGGGGCAGCGAGGGCCTCGCCCTGCGCGACGTCGTCCGTCGTGCCCTGCAGACCTCCCTTCTTGTAGCGCACGAAGATCATCGAGCGCCCGGGGTCGACCACGTCGACCTGCACGTAGAGGACGGAGAGGATCTGGGAGACCGGCTCGTAGGTCGGCTTGGTCGGAGCGGTCTCGGGTGCGCGCTCGACGATCTTCTCGGGCGGCTTGCCCGTCCAGTTCATGTTGATCCAGTGCGGCCGGACCTGCTGGTTGTAGTCGACGATGGAGCGGCGCGTCTCGACGACCTCGACGCCGGACTTGAGGATGTCCGCCACGGTCGCCTCGTCGAAGGGACGCCGGAGCGCCTCCTGGCGCCCCCGGAAGTCGAGGACCGATGCGCCGAGGCCGGCGGCCGCGGCGATGCTGGTGACCCAGCAGAGCATGCTCACGGTGGAGATCTTCATGGGGAGTGCGCGCTGCGCGGAGGCGATCCTAGCCCCTGGGAGCAGCGGTCTGGAGCCTCAGCGGGATTCGACGCCCCATTCCGGCCCGTCTTCCCGCGAAGCTGCGGCTGACGGGGCGGTCAGGGCCAGGGGGCCCGTCGCGCTACTGGGCGAGGCGCAGCCCTGACCCGGCAGGGCCGGCCGGATCGGGCCCCGGGCCCCCTCCCACGGTCCGGTCCGCGCTGCCCCGGATCCCGCGGAGCCCCATGAGGAGCTCGTCCGGGCGATCGGAGGCGGCCAGAGCGTCGTCCAGCTCCACGACCCGCTCCTGCACCAGCCGGAGAAGGCTGCGGTTGAAGGAGACGACGCCGTCCTCGGTGGACCCCTCCACGACCTTGGCGAGCTCGGTGGTCTGGCCCTCCTCGATCAGCTCGCGCACGTGCGGAGTGGGGACGAGCAGCTCGTAGGCCGGGACCATCCCGCCATCTCGACGGGGGACGAGTCGCTGGGAGAGCACGCCCGCCAGGTTGTCCGCGAGGCGCTGCCGGATCTGCTGGTGCCGCTCGGCGGGGAAGAAGCCGAGGATGCGATCGATGGTCTGGGCCGCGTTGACGGTGTGCATCGTGCTCATGACGAGGTGGCCCGTCTCGGTCGCCTCGAGAGCCGCCACCACCGTCGTCGCGTCGCGAACCTCGCCGATGAGGATCACGTCCGGGCTCTGACGCAGCGCGTGGCGCAGGCCGTCGCTGAAGGAGGTCGTGTCGGTCCCGACCTCGCGCTGACTGATGACGCAGCGATCCTCGCGGAACAGCAGCTCGACCGGATCCTCGAGCGTCACCACGTGCCGCTCGACCTGGTGGTTGATGTGGTCGATCATCCCGGCCAGGGTCGTCGACTTACCGGAGCCCGCCACCCCCGTCACGAGGACGAGCCCGCGGCGTCGCATCGCGAGCTGCTGCAGCTGCTCGGCGGGCAGGCCCAGTCCCTCCAGGGACGGCGCCTCCTCGTTGACGCGCCGGATGACCATGGCCGGCTCCCCCATCTGGCGGTACGCGTTGATGCGGAAGCGCCCGAGCCCGTCCAGTTGGATGGCGGAGTCCGCGCTCCCCGTCTCGTTCCACTCGGCCCAGCGGCGCGGGCCGAGGATGCCCTCGAGCACCTCCTTCATGGGGCCCGGGCCGGGCACGCTCCCCGGCAGGAAGCGGATCCCGTCGTCGACGCGCAGGGAGGGCCGTCCGCCGGCGCGCAGGATCAGGTCACTCGCCTTCTCCTGGACCATCGTGGCCAGCCAGGCCTCGACCTGGTGACGCGGTGAGATGCTCGTCTGGTGGAGGGCTGCCGGCGGCGTGGCGGCACCGGACGCTTGCCGCGTGGTCCCGGACACGGAGGGGCCGGATCCTCCCTCGCCCCCCGGTCGCGCGGGATCCGCGGGGAGAGCCGTCGCATCGGCCTCCGCGCCCTCGAGCCCCACATCGGGGACCAGGTCCTTGAAGGAGAACTCGTCTTCGGGGATGTCGTAGGCGGGGTCGGTCAAGGCTCGGGCCTCCGCCTGAGCATCGACCGGCCGGGGCGCGCCGCTTGACCCGTCTCAGGACGGGACGCCATCCGCGGGGTGGACCGCCCCCCAGAGCCGCTCCAGCAGCTCCGGGACGCCCAGACCCAGCACCGAGGAGATGCCGACCACCGGCTCGTGACCGGCCGCGCGGACGACCTCGTCGAGCGCCGCCAGACGCTCCTCCGAGCCCTCGTCCTCGTGGTGCTTGGTCCCCACCACCAGCCGTCGCCGTCCGTGCAGGTCGGGGGAGGCCTTGCGCAATTCCTCGTCGATCACCTGGAAGGCCTCGACCGGGTCGTCGGTCCCCGCCGGGTTCACGTCCACCAGCTGGAGCAGCACCGAGCAGCGCTCGAGGTGCTTGAGGAACGCGTGGCCGAGGCCTTGGCCATCGCTGGCGCCCTCGATCAGCCCCGGGAGGTCGGCGAGCATCAGGCTGCGGAAGCCCGAGAGCGCCGCGATCCCCACCTGGGGGGCGAGGGTCGTGAAGGGGTAGTCGGCGACCTTGGGCCGTGCGGCGGTGACCGTGGACAGGAAGGTGCTCTTGCCCGCGTTGGGGAGGCCGAGCAGCCCGACCTCCGCCAGGACCTTCAGCTCCAGCCGCAGGCGGCGGTGCTCCCCGGGCTTGCCTCGCGTGGCCTTGCGGGGCGCCTGCTCGACCGACGTGGCGAAGCGCTGGTTGCCCTTGCCTCCCGCGCCTCCCGCCGCCGCCACGACGCGGGCGCCGGGCTGGTCGAGGTCCGCGAGCAGGTTGTCGCGCTCGGCGTCGAAGACCTGGGTCCCGGGCGGCACCTCGACGACGACGTCGTCGGAGCCGGCGCCTGCCCGGTTGCGCGGGCCGCCCGGCCGCCCGTCCCGGGCCGCGTAGCGGAACGCACGCGCGACGCGCAGGAGGGAGTGGGTGGAGTCCGTGGCCACCAGGACCACGCTCCCGCCACGCCCTCCGTCACCGCCGTCTGGACCGCCCTTCTGGACGAACTTCTCGCGGTGGAAGGAGACGATGCCGTCGCCGCCCTTGCCGGCGACGACCTCGATCACGGCCTCATCACGGAACACGGCCGTCAGGGCGCCACGAGGGCGCCCAGCCTCACTCGGCGATGGGGTCCACGTGCACGCGACGCCCCGTCTGGAAGCGCACGGTGCCGTCGATCAGCGAGTACAGCGTGTAGTCCTTGCCCACGCCGACGTTGTGGCCACCCTTGTAGCGGGTGCCGCACTGGCGAACGAGGATGGTGCCGGGCGTGACCACCTGGCCGCCGAAGCGCTTGACGCCGCGGAACTGGGGGTTCGAGTCGCGACCGTTGCGCGAGGAGCCCTGACCCTTCTTGTGTGCCATGGTTCGATCCTCTCCGCCTCAGGCGGTGATGCCGGTGATCCGGACGTGGGTGTAGCGCTGACGGTGACCCGTCTTGCGCCGGATGTTCTTGCGGCGGCGGAAGCGGAAGATGGTGAGCTTCTTCCCCTTGGCCTCCCCGATGACCTCGCCCTGGACGGTGGCGCCCTCGACGGTGGGCTTGCCGATCTTCACCTCGCCCTCGTTGCCCACGAGGAGCACCTGGTCGAAGGTGACGGTGGAGCCGACCTCGGCTCCGTCCATGAGGTCGCACGCGACCACGTCTCCGACGCGGACGGTGGCTTGGTTGCTGCGGTCTGAGATGATGGCGTACACAGGCGGCTCCTGGGTGGGACGTCTCCGTGTGAACCCGCGGTGTGAACCTCCCGCGGGGCCCCTGGCGGGGCGATGAGAGCCGAAGAAGGTACCCGCGACCAGGGGGGGGCGCAAGCGCACGGGGCGCCTGCGCGGCGGCTCGGGGCGCCATCAGGGCCCCTCCCCCGCTGGGGAGGGGCCCAGGGGAGCCCCCGAGGACTCAGCGCTTCCGGCGGCCGCCGGGGCGGACCTCACGACCATCGGCCCGGAGATAGCGCAGGACGGAGTCCTCCACCTGGTCCGGGACCGCCGTGAAGTTGATCGTCCGCTCCGAGCGGTGCTCGATGGCGCGGATCCAGTCGGAGAGCCGATCGTTGAGGTAGTCCACGACCTCCGGGTGCGCCTTGACCTCGACCGTGCTGAACCCCTTCTGGGTCACGGCGGAGCCGAGGCGCCGCAGGATCGCCTGCGCACGGGACTCGACCGTCCGCACGCGGGCCGTGCCGCGGCAGCGGGGGCAGGCCTGGAACACCTTCTTGTGGGTGCCCGGGCCGAGGCGCTGGCGGGTCATCTCGAGCAGGCCGAACTGACCGATGCGGCCCAGCTTGGAGCGCGCCCGGTCCTTGGCCATCTCGTTCCGCAGGGCCTTCTCGACCTGGCGGTTGCTCGAGCCCCGCGACATGTCGATGAAGTCGATCACGACGATGCCGCCGAGGTCCCGCAGCCGGATCTGGCGAGCGATCTCGGGGACCGCCTCCAGGTTGGTCTTCAGAGCGATCTTCTCGAAGTCGTGGCTGTCCGTCCGGGTCCGCCCCGAGTTGATGTCGATGGCCACCAGCGCCTCGGCCTGGTCGAACACCAGGGAGCCGCCGGAGGGCAGGTCCAGCTTGCGCGCGAAGACGCGCTCGAACTCCTGCTCGATCCCGAAGTGGTGGAAGACGGGACGGTCCCCGTCGTGCATCACGATGCGATGCTTCTGCTCGGGCATCAGCTGCTCGGCGAACTCGAGCATCTGCTCGTGCACCATGACGTCGTCGACCACGACCTTGGCGGTGCGCTCGTCGAACAGGTCGCGCAGCGTCCGGATCGCCAGGTCGGACTCCTGGTAGAGGGCCGAGGGGCCGCGGCCGTGCTTCAGGCGCTTGCCGAAGGACTCCCAGACCCCCATCAGGTAGTCGAGGTCCCGCTGCAGATCGCTCTTCTTGCGGCCCACGCCGGCGGTTCGGACGATGACGCCCATCCCCTCCGGGCACTTCATGCCCTGGAGGACCCGCTTGAGGCGGCGGCGCTCCTTGTCGTCGGGAATCTTCTTGCTGACGCCGGTGCGCTCCATGGAGGGCATGAGCACCAGGTAGCGGCCGGGGATGGAGATGTAGGTCGTGAGGGTCGGTCCCTTGTCACCGATCGCGTCCTTCGTCACCTGGACCACGACCTGGTCCCCCACCTTGAGCAGGTCGGAGATCGGCACCTTCTTCCGGCTGCGGCGCCGCACCTCGCGGCGCGCGCTGTCCTTGCGCACGGCGGCCTTCTTGCTGCTGGCCTTCTTGCGGCTCCGGGAGCGACGCCCCCTCGCGGGCTCGTCGGCGGAATCGGCATCGGAGCCTTCAGCGCTCTCAGGGTCGGAGCCTTCAGTGCTCTCAGCATCAGAGCCTTCTGCGGCCTCAGCATCGGAGCCATCAGCAGCCTCGTCGTCAGAGCCCTCAGCGGCCTCGGGATCGGAGCCGGCATCCCCGTCGGCGTCCGCACCGTCGGGAGCCTCGTCCCCAGCATCCTCGACGGCGTCGTCGTCGTGGGCGTCGTCGGACCAGTCCTCGGGGTCGAGATTGGCCGTGAGCAGCTGGTCCAGCTTGAAGCCCTCCTCCCCGTAGATCGGCATCACGTCGCTCGTGTGCAGGAAGCCGTTGCGCCCCTGCCCGAAGTCGATGAACGCCGCTCCGATCGCGGGCTCCAGGTTCACGACCTTGCCGCGGTAGATGTCGTTGACCAGGGTCTTCTGGCTCTCGGCCGTCATGAGGAGGTCGACGATCCGGTCGTCCTCCTCCACCACGGCCACGCGCCGCTCCTCCGGCTCGGAGGCGTTGACGAGGATCCGCAGCACGCGCTCGGCCTCGGCCTTCGCGGCCAGCTCCTCCTCGCTGAGCTCCTCCTCCGGCTCGGCCTCACTGCTCCCGGACTTCTTGCGCCGGGAGCGCTTGCGCTTCTTGCGGGCCGGCTTCTCCTTGTCGGAGCCACCCTCGCCCTCGGCGTCCTTGTCGGCGTCACCAGCCTCGGCCTCCTCGCCGTCGCCGTCGCCGTCCTCGGACTTGCCCTTGCGCTTGCCACGCCCACGGCCCCCACGTCGGCGGCGCCGTTTGCGCGGCTCGCCGTCGCCATCACCGTCGCCGCCGTCTTCACGGTCGCCCTCGGCTCCCTGATCGTCCGGGTCCGAGGTCTCTCCGGGATCGGCCTCGGCCCCGTCCTCGGCGCCCTGGCCCTCCTCGTCGCCCTCCGAGGAGCGACCGCGGCGGCGACGCCCACCGCGGCGGCGACGCCGGCGCTTCTTCGGCTCCCCGTCCTCGGGATCGCCTCCCTGCTCACCCTCGGAGGCTTCCGGATCGGCGGAGGACTCGGCGTCCCGCGCCTCCGTGCCGCCTTCGTCGCCGGTCGAGCGCCGGCTGCGTCGGCGTCGAGGCTTGTCCTCCTCGCTCGACGGTCCCTCGCCCTCCTCGGCCGAGCCCGGCTCGTCCTCGCTGGCGCGAGCAGCCGAGCGGCGGGTCCGCTTGCGGCGGGGGCGCTTGGGCTCCTCACCCTCGGGTGCGTCCTCGGAGGCGGCCTCCTCGCGTCCGTCGTCCTCGGACTTGGCGGTTCGCCGCGACCGCTTCCGAGCCGGGCGGGGCTTGGCCTCCGAGTCGCTGCCAGGGGCGGGGTCCTCGGAGCTCGGGGCCTCGGAAGAGCCCTCGTCCCCATCGGAGGAGGCACGACGGGAGCGGGGGT
>WTJQ01000071.1 GCA_011524785.1 Planctomycetota bacterium
CCCCTCCGAGCCTCGTGTTCCTCGCCCTGGGCGCCTTATGCGCGGGGAGCGCGGGCGCACAGCAGTTCGCGGACCTGCCTGACATCGGCGCGACCTGCCGGGCTGCGCGCTCCGTCTTCGCGGGAGACCTCGATGGCGACGGGGACAGGGACGTCCTCGTGGCGAGCAGGAACGACAACAAGATCGGCTGGTACGAGAACATCGGCGGCGAGCTGCGTGGCCACCGCGTGATCGATCTCGACGCGAGGGGTGCCTGGTCGGTGTTCGGGTCCGACCTCGACGGGGACGGGGACCTCGACGCCGTCGCAGCCAACTCCCTGGACAACCAGGTGGCCTGGTACGAGAACCTCGGGGGCGGTGCGTTCGCGCAGAAGGTCGGCCTCACGTCCGGGGCCCAGAGCGCGCGCTGCGTGACCGTTGCCGACCTCGATGGGGATGGCGACGGGGACATCCTCTCTGCGAGCCTGTTCGACAGCGAGGTGGCCTGGCACGAGAACCTCGGAGGAGGTCAGTTCGGGCTCCGCACGATCATCTCCACGCAGGGGACGGGCGCGACCTTCGTGCATGCCCAGGACCTCGACGGGGACGGGGACCTCGACGTCCTCTCCGCGGCTCGCACCGCGGGCGTCATTGCCTGGTACGAGAACCTCGGAGGGGCTGCTTTCGGGCCGCATCAGGTGCTGACGGCGGCGACCGACGGGGCCTCGTGCGTGACCACGGCCGATCTCGACGGGGACGGCGACCCGGACGTCCTGTCCACCAGCGAGCACGACGGGAAGGTCGCCTGGTACGAGAACCTGGGCGCCGGCGCGTTCGGGTCCCAGCAGCTCCTCTCGTCCACCTCACTCGGCGCGGTGTCGGTGGTGACGGAGGACCTCGACGGCGATGGGGACGTGGACGTCCTCGCAGCCAGCGAGGACGACGACACCGTTGCCTGGTTCGAGAACCTCGGCGGCGGTGCCTTCGGTGCGGGGCAGGTCCTGACGACCGCTGCGGATGGGGCCTGTGCCGTGTTCGCTGCGGACCTGGACGGTGACGGTGATGCCGACGTCCTCTCCGCGAGCTACCAGGGCGACGAGGTCAGCACCTACGAGAACCTCGGGGGAGGCTCCTTCGGTCCCCAGGTGGTGGTCACCGCCGGGGTCGGCGGGGCTTGGACGGTGGACGCCGCCGATCTCGATGGCGATGGGGACCCCGACGTCCTCTCGGCGAGCCAGGACAACCACCGCATCGCCTGGTACGAGAACCTCGGGGGAGGAGCGTTCGGGATGCAGCAGGTGATCTCGAACACGTCCCACCGAGCCAAGACCGTGGAGGCCGCGGACCTCGATGGAGATGGAGTGCCGGACGTCCTGTGTGCGAGTGAGAACGATCACACGGTCTCCTGGCACCAGAACCTGGGTGGCGGGGCCTTCGGACCCGAGCAGGTGATCTCCTCCAGCGTGACGGGCGCACGCTGTGCCACCGCCGCCGACCTGGATGGCGATGGCGATCTCGACGTGCTCTCGGCCAGCGGCACGAACGACGTGGTCGCCTGGTACGAGAACCTCGGCGGCGGGTCGTTCGGGCCCTCACAGGCCCTCGCGGGAGCGATCAACACTCCGTTCCAGGTGCGGACCGCGGACACCGACGGCGACGGCGACCTGGACGTCCTGGCGACGAGCTTCGGGACGGCCATCACCATGTGGAAGAACCTCGGGGGCGGCCAGTTCGGAGCGCCCCAGGCGGTGCTCTCCGGGGTCGGAGCCTCCAGCCAGCTGGACGCAGCCGACCTGGATGGGGACGGGGACGAGGACCTCGTCGTGACCCTGGCCCAGGGGGACCGGGTGGTGTGGCTCGAGAACACGGGGGCCGGCTCCTTCGGACCCCAGCAGCTCATCGTCCAGAGCATCGACGGGCTCCACGCTGTCCGAGCCGCGCACATGGACAGCGATGGGGACCTCGACCTGCTGGTCGGGAAGGTCGACATCTGGGGCGAGGGGCGCGTCTACCTCTTCGAGAACCTGGGCGGAGGCGTCTTCGCGCCGCTGCAGGTCGTCACCGAGAACGCCCTGGAGGTGCGGTCCGTGCTGCCCGTCGACGTGGACGGCAACGGATCCCTCGACGTCGTGTACGCCTGCTCCGGCAACGCGTCGCGGGTTGGCCTGTGCTGGAACGACCCCAATTACATCGACGACTGCAACGGGAACGGGATCGACGACGAGCTGGACATCCAGAGCGGGGTGAGCGTCGACTGCGACGGGGACCTCCTTCCGGACGAGTGCCAGATCGCCGTGAACCCGTCCCTGGACTGGGACGGCAACGGCGTCCTGGACAGCTGCTCGAGCGATCCCGTGACCTGTGCGGCCAACCCGAACTTCGTCTCGGCCACTGGCGGGGTCCTCGCGCCGTACGGCTCGCCCGTCCTCGCCCAGAACAGCTTCGTGCTGACGGGTTCGCAGCTCCCGCCGGGGATGCCCGGCTTCTACATCTGCAGCCGGACGGCCGGCTTCGTGAACCCCTTCGGCGGCGGCAGCGGCGTCCTCTGCATGAGCGCTCCCATCCGGCGCCTGGACCCCCTCTCGGGCTACCCCCTGTCCACGGTCCATCCCGCTGGCTTCGTCAACGTGACCGTGGACCTCACCAACGTCCACCCGCAGGTGCAGCTCGCTCCGGGCGACAGCCTCCACTTCCAGTTCTGGCACCGGGAGCCGGACGGCCAGGGGGGCATGACCTCCAACACGAGCAACGGCATCCTCGTGATGTTCCGCTGAGCGACGCGGGGGCGTCCGCTCCGAGAAGCGCGCGCAGCCTCCAGTCCGGGCGCGCGGCCCGCGGCACCGCCGCTAGACTGTGGCGCCCTCGGACGAGGGACCCTCGACCCATGGCACTCGCTCCGCTGCTGCCGCTGTCCCTGGCTCTACTCCTCGCGGGCGTCCAGGAGCCGATCCCCGCCGCCTTCGAGCGCGGCTCGACCGTCGAGGCCGAGGTGCCGGCGCCGGAGCCGGTCCTGCCGCTGCCCTCGGGTCCGCAGCTCGCCTGGCACGAGCTGGAGTACTACGCGTTCGTGCACTTCAACATGAACACGTTCACCGACGAGGAGTGGGGGCACGGCACCGAGTCGCCGGACACCTTCGCGCCCACGGAGCTCGACTGTCACCAGTGGGTGCGCGTGGCCAAGGAGGCCGGCATGAAGGCCGTGATCCTGACCGCCAAGCACCACGACGGGTTCTGCCTGTGGCCGAGCGACGTCACCGAGCACGACGTGGCCAGCAGCGCCTGGCGGGACGGCCAGGGGGACGTGCTGGCCGAGCTCGCGGAGGCGTGCAGGGCCGAGGGGCTCAAGCTCGGGCTGTACCTGTCGCCTTGGGATCGGGCCGAGCCGAGCTACGGCGACAGCGAGGCCTACAACCAGCACTTCGCCGCGCAGCTCACCGAGATCCTCACGCGCTACGGGCCCGTCTTCGAGGTCTGGTTCGACGGCGCGTGTGGCGAGGGCCCGAACGGGAAGCGCCAGGAGTACGACTGGGACCTCTTCGAGCGCACCGTCCACCAGCACCAGCCGGACGCGGTCATCTTCCACGGGGGCCGTCCGGACCTGCGCTGGATCGGCAACGAGCGCGGCATCGCCGGGGAGACCAACTGGAACCCCTACCGGAGCGCCGAGTACTTCGTGGGGACCGCCGAGCGCCCGTCCGAGCTCAACGTCGGGCACGAGGACGGCGACGCCTGGATCCCGGGCGAGGCCGACGTCTCGATCCGCCCGGGCTGGTACTACCACGCGAGCCAGGACGACCAGGTCAAGACCCTCGACCACCTGGAGGAGATCTGGCTGGGCTCCGTCGGACGCGGCTCCAACCTCCTGCTGAACCTGCCCGTCGATCGGCGCGGGCTCGTCCACGAGAACGACGTGGCCCGTCTGCAGGAGCTTGCCGAGCTCGTCCGGGGCACCTTCGGGCGCGATCTTGCGGCTGGCGCGGCCACCCTGGCCTCGAACGTCCGCGGCGGGGATCCGGCCTATGCCGCGTCGATGGTGCTCGGCGACGAGCCTGGCCGCTTCTGGGCCACGGACGACGGCACCCAGGACGGCTGGGTCGAGCTGCGCCTACGTGAGGCGACCAGCTTCGACCGCGTGCAGGTGATGGAGCACATCCCGCTCGGCCAGCGCGTGCAGTCGTTCCGCGTGGAGGCCTGGCTGGACGAGACCTGGCGCGAGATCGGTCGTGGGACGACGGTCGGGCGCCAGCGGATCCTCGCGGTGCCGCCCACCCGGACCGATCGGGTGCGCGTGGTGTTCGAGCGCGCGAAGGGGCCCCTGTGCATCCGCCGGATCGGCCTCTACGCCGCGCCCGTTGCGGTCACGGCCGAGGCCGAGGCGCGCGACTTCGTCGAGCGCACGACCGTCACCCTGACGCCGAGCCTGCCGGGCGCGGAGGTGCGCTACACCCTGGACGGCTCGGAGGTGTCCGCGGACTCGACGCTCTACGAGGGGCCCTTCGCGGTGGAGGCCAGCTGCACCGTCCGCGCTCGCGGGTTCGCGAGCGGGACTCCAGGGCTGAAGGAGGCGACGCTCGAGCTCGTCTCCTGGAGCGGGGAGGCCCTTCTGCAGCCCGATGGCGCGCCTGGCACCGTCGAGCCCGGCCTGCACGCCTCCATCTACCAGGACGGCTGGCAGACCCTGGACCAGATGGTGGGCAGGACGCCCAGCTCGACGACCGAGGTCGCCGACCTCGACGTTGCGATCACCCCGGTCCAGGACCACGTGGCCGTGGCCTTCGAGGGCTGGCTCCGCGTCCCGGCCGCGGGCATCTGGACCCTGCACCTCACCAGTGACGACGGCTCGCGGCTCCACCTCGGCTTCGCCAGCGAGCAGGTGGGGGAGGACGCCCGCCAGGTGGCGCGCGTGCGGAAGCGCGTGATCGACAACGACGGCCTGCACGGGGCGATCACCAGGAGCCAGGCCCTGGGCCTCGAGGCCGGGCTGCACGCCCTGCGCGTCGAGTGGTTCAACGCAACGGGGGGCCGCGAGCTGCGCCTCGAGTGGGAGGGGCCCGACACGCCGCGCCAGCCGGTGCCCGCGTCCGCCTTCGTGCGGAGCCACTGAGGGGCGCGGGGGCACACAGGGGCACGGCAAGCTCGGCACGGCGAGCTCGGGGACTGTGCCCAGGGGCCGACCCAGCGGCACTGCCCGTCCCGCATCGGGCGACCGGTCTCCGCTCCGTATGGTGGGGGGCATGTCCCCCGCCTTGCTGCCCGAGGGCCTGATCGCCGCTCCGCACCTCCCGCTCGATCGGCGCGGTGCGCCTGCGTTCGAGCAGGTCCCCGCGCTCGCCGAGCACCTCCGCTCCACGGGGGTCCGCGGCGTCTTCGTGAACGGCACGACCGGTGAGGGCCTGTGCCAGTCCCTGGACGAGCGCTGCGCCGGGGCCGAGGCCTGGGCCGCAGCCAAGGGGGACCTGCACGTGATCCTCAACCTGGGTGCGCAGGCCCAGGCCGACATGCTCTCCCTGGCCGAGCACGCCAGCGGGCTCGACCTCGACGGCGTGGCCGTCGTCGCGCCGAGCTTCCATCGCCCGCGCTCGGTGGACGAGCTGGTCGACATGGTGCTCCCGGTCGCGGACGCTGCGGCCAAGCCGCTGTGGCTCTACCACATCCCTGCGCTGACGCACGTGCCCCTCGATCCGATCGAGCTCTGCCGCGCGCTGCTGCGTCGCTGCCCCTCCTTCGCGGGCGTCAAGTTCACCGTGGCCGACCTGCTCGCGCTGCAGGCCATGCTCGAGGCCTCGCAGGAGGGCTGGCAGGTCGCGTGGGGCTGTGACGAGCTGATGCTCCCGGCCCTCGCCATGGGGGCGCGCAGCTTCATGGGCAGCACCTACAACTACGCCGCGCCCGCCTACCTGCGCCTGATGGAGGCGTTCGAGCGCGGGGACCACGAGACCGCGCGCCGCATCTCCCGTCAGATCCAGCCCCTGCTCGACCTACTTGGCGAGCGCGGTCCGATCCGCGTGGGCAAGACCCTGGTGGCAGCCTGGGGTCTCGACCTCGGCCCGCCCCGTCCGCCCGAGCGGCCGTTCACCGAGGACGAGCGCGACACGCTCCTGGCGGACGCCGCGCGGCTCGAGCTGCTGACCGACGCACCCTTCGCGCCGCCGGCATGAGCCGCAAGAGCCTCTCGCTCCGCGGCGCGTTCCTCGGAGCGCTCCTGGCGAGCCTCGGCGCACAGGCCCGGGCAGCAGGCCTGCAAGAGGAGGCGCCCTGGACGCAGCGCGCGGACCTCCCCGACCCCGTCGGCGTGGCGGGCCCCGTCGTCGGGCCCGTGCGAGCGGGCCTCCGTGCAGCCGGTGGGGCCAACTTCCCGGACGCCGCGCCCTGGGACGGGGGCGCCAAGGTCTACCACGACTCGATTCACCTGCTGCCGGAGCCGGGCGGGGCGTGGCGCACGCTGGAGGACCGCCTGCCCGCGCCCGTTGCCTATCCCGTGACGGTGAGCACGTCCCGTGGACTGATCGTCGTCGGCGGGCACGACGCGGACCGCGTGCACGACGAGGTGCTGCGGCTCGACGTGGTCGACGGCCGGCTCGTCGTGGAGGAGCTGCCGCCGCTGCCCCATCCGCTGACCCATGCCGGGGGGGGCCTGGTCGGGTCCCAGCTGATCGTGGTCGGTGGTCAGGCGGAGGCAGCCGGCTCTCCAGGCAACTCCGTGCTCGTGCTCGACCTCGCGCTCGAGGGCACGGACGCCTTCGGCTGGGAGGAGCGCGCGCCCATGCCCGGGCCGCGGCGCGGCCTGCCGGTGGCGTGCCAGGTCGGTGGGCAGCTGCTCGTTGTCAGCGGGCGCGACTACGGGCCGGCGCGAGCCGAGGGGGAGCCGCCCTTCGCGTTCCACGCCGACCTGCTGCGCTACGACCCGCGTGCGGATCGGTGGACGGAGGCGGCAGCGCTCGCGCTCGACGGACGACCGCTCTGCGTCATGGCGGGGGCCGCGGTGCCGGTCGGAGAGGACCGGGCCTGGCTGTTGGGGGGCGCCAGCGGCGAGGTCCTGCAGCAGCTGGTCGACCTCGAGGCGGCTGGTGACGAGGAGGCCCGGCTGGAGCTCCTCCGCAACCATCCCGGCTTCTCGTCCGCGGTGCTGGAGGTCGGTCCCACCGGAGGCGTCCGCGAGGTTGCTGCGGCGCGTGCTGCCCAGCCGCTCCCCGTCACGACCCAAGCCGTGCTCTGGCGCGGCGAGGCGTGGCTCGTCAGCGGCGAGGTGCGTCCCGGCGTGCGGACGGCCGGCGTCATGAGCCTCTCCCTGCCGGGGCGCGGTGGCTTCGGGTCCGCCAACTGGGTCACCCTGGGCCTCTACCTGCTGGGGATGGTCGCCATCGGCTGGGCCTGCAGCCGGCGCGTGCACGGCGCCGAGGACTTCTTCCTCGCCGGGCGCCGCATCCCCTGGTGGGCGGCTGGGCTCTCGATCTTCGGCACCCAGCTCTCGGCCATCACCTTCATGGCCATCCCGGCGACGGCGTACGGGGACGACTGGTCCCGCATGGTCGGCAACCTGACCCTGCTGGTCGTGCTGCCCATCGCCGCGCTGGTGTTCGTGCCGCTCTTCTGTCGCGCGGGCGTGAGCACGGCCTACCAGCTCCTCGGGCAGCGCTTCGGGACGGGCGTCCAGCGCCTCGGCGCCGCGCTGTTCGTCCTCGTCCAGCTGGGGCGCATGGGCATCGTGCTGTTCC
Source organism: Planctomycetota bacterium (assembly GCA_011524785.1). Taxonomy (GTDB): domain Bacteria; phylum Planctomycetota; class UBA1135; order UBA1135. The sequence goes on from WTJQ01000071.1 coordinate 7,695, forward strand.
TGCCCGCGATCGCGCTCGCCACGGTGACGGGCATCTCGGTCGAGGCCTGCATCCTGCTGATGGGCCTGCTCTGCATCCTCTACACGGTGATGGGCGGCTTCGAGGC